>JAPUKZ010000388.1 GCA_027295405.1 Gammaproteobacteria bacterium | reverse complement strand
TGTCCAAAAGGGGATTGAGCGTATCCACCAAGCCGTTAGCGTACACGCTGGGCACCGCCTGCAGGGTCTGGTTTGAAGACGCTGCTACCGGTCAGCATGGCATTCCAATCGTTGTCCCTGCCCCGGGCCAGAGTCCAGATGCTGGATATCACGCCCGCATCATCGATGTGGCCAACCCAACTGGTGGCAGAGCCGCATTCGCCGAAAGATACCGTGAAGGTGATAGCGGAGCCATTGATCCAGCCGACCAGTCTGCGCTCGACGCCGACGCCACAGCCCACGGCACTGATATAACTTCCGCTGATACTGCCACCGGGTCCCAGGCGGTACTGCATTTGCGAGCCTTTCTGGTTCGTAAAGAAGCGTGTGGCAGAAGCTGGCTCGGCACCCGTCCCCGACGCCGCCAGCAACACCAGCGCCATCAATCCTAGGCTGCGCATGGCCTTGCCTAGTCGTTGTGGCTGCCGTCGCACAGCGGCTGATTGCCAGTGGTCTTGCAGCCGCAGAAGAACACTTTCTTGCTTTCCTGCGCCTCGTATTTCACGGGGGTGAACTCGCTGCCGGAATGGGAACCATCGCAGAATGGCTGGCTGGCGCTCTTGCCGCAGGCGCACCAGAAATAGGCTTTGCCGGCCTCAACTTCAACACCAAACGGGGTATCGGCGGCACGGATGGGATCACTCATATTACCTCTCCTTCTTACTGATCAATGTTTGATCAGCAATTAGTATAGGCACTTTCAGCTAAAGCGGGGTTTTTGCAGTGCGAGGAATAGGAATCCTACTATTCTTAAGTACCCGCCGGCTACGGCTAACCAAAGAACGGCGGGCGCCGTGGCCTGCGATAGCCGGCGGGTATATACCATGCGCCTGGTGCGCAACGGCGGTATTAATCCACCTGATTAGCGTTGATCGGTGCTGACATGACAGCCTTGCCGGCACGGATGGCTTATCTGGTCGGGGTAAAATTCTTGATAGGGACATGTGGCAAGTACATACGCAGGAGCTTGACGGCGGGCGCGTGCTCAAACTGCAATTTTGTGTGGGTGAGCGTTGCCTGAGCTACCAACAAGTGCTGGAGGCCTGGCGCCAGCGAGAGGGTTTCCGCGAGCTCTTCATGCAGCAGATCAGGGAGGCCCCGTTCACGGCACTGCGTTGGGAAACCCCGCCGCTGAACAGCGCCAATTTGGCGCGGGACTTCGAGTGCGTGCTGCTGGACAGTCCCTTTCTCGACGTGCCGGCAAATCCGCGAGATTTTCACGACTACCTGCGTGACGACATGGAGATAGTGGATTTTCCCAACCTGGCGGGTGATGCGCAGCTGGTTGTGCCCTGCCCCCGCAGTGCAAGCGCAAACTATAGCCATCTGGCGGGGTTTCATCGCAGTGCCCCACTCCAGCAGCAGCATGCGCTGTGGCGGGCGCTGGCCGATTGTGTGGCAAGACGATTGTCAGCCGCGCCCCTGTGGCTGAATACTGCGGGCGGTGGGGTGGATTGGTTGCATGTGCGTCTGGACAGCCGACCTAAATATTATGGCTACCAGCCCTATCGTGGGTGCACTGGCTAGTCGGCGACGATATCTACCCAGGTGCGACGCCCGGCGCGGAAGTTCGGACCACTTATGATGCCCTGTTCGTTCGCACCGCCATCGATGATGATAGGCGCGTCACCATCGGATTCGAGGCCGGTGTTACTGACAATCTGGCCGTCGTTAAAAATAGTTTCTTCCAGATCGGCCAACGCCTGCAGCGTCTCGAATCGGACACTACAGATCTCGGAGATATCCTTGCATTCCTCCGCGGCCAATAACTCTGCGGCCAGGTCAGTTACGCTTGCTTCCAGCAGCATTTCGTCAAATTCATCCTGGGTCAAGATCAGGGCATCTATTTTCTCGGCAACTTCAAGGGCCCACTCAGGAGCGCCGTAGCAGTACGCACCCTGGTAGTGCCAGAACAGTGTTGATTCAAACAGGCCATCTGCATCTCCGGGACCGGAAATATCGGCCCGCAGCCCGCCAAACACCTCGTAGTTGGGGGCGCTGGCATCAAAGCTACCGGAACTGTCGAAGTCTTCCTGCAATTCCACCGGGGTGCCGTCCGAGAGGGTGATCGGGGATTGCAGATCGGTGGGCGCCTGCACGATGAGTTTGTCAAGCATATTACCCCCACCGGTGAAAATATTGCGGCTAATGGCCTGGGTAACCAGAGCGCCATTACGGTAGCGCCCGTTGGTGACATTGTCGGCTCCGATGATACAACCGGTGTTGGAAGCATGTATCCCACCGCCCAGGATGCCCATGTCATCAAAGGAGTTGCGTACGGTGCCGCCACTGGCGACCAATCCGTCGGCAGTAAAAATCAAGCTGTTACCAGCGTCATCCGTCAGGTCGCCCAAGCCGTCCCAGTCTCTTAGTTTCCGGTGAATCAGGGCCTGGTACTCCACCACGTTGTACGCGATGTCACCGAGCGTTAGTGTGCTGCCGGGAGAGAGATCGGCATTGGCGACTACTATTATGAACTCCCGGGTGCCGGCGATAAATGAGTCATTGTCCAACTCCACGTGACCACTGACCAGCAGGTCCAGGTAGTCTACATAAACGCGTTCCGTCTGCTTGTCATAGCGGTGGGTGTGTTTGTAAGTGAAGCCACCGGTGCCACCATTCGGGTCGTTGTAGTAGTCAGTGTCCACGTCGATGTGACCGGCCTGGAAGCCACCTGGACAATCCAACGAGCAGGGTAGCTTGGCCGGTGGCACCAGGTAGTTAAGCAACTGTGTGTCCACCCCGTCGGCTATCCGGGCGATCGTGGGTTGTGACATGATTCCCGCTGGACGTTGCCACATTGCCGCCACATCCTCGCTGTCGCCCAGATCGCCATCACTATTACTGTCGATGTTGTCAGCGGTGTTGAGTTCGCCGCTGCGATCGAGGTCGAAAATCGCCAGGCCGGGAGAACCACCGTCCAGGAAATGGGCTTCAAGCAGGAAGTTGGCGCGGGTGAAGGGTCGATGGATTGTGACCTTGAGCCTGCCGGCGCGCAACTGCGGCGGCTGCAACAGGCGGAATCCCGCGGGCAACTCGACCTTCCAGCCGTCGTGACTGCTCCAGTCGATGACTCCCGGGTCCGGGTCAAAAGTTTGTACAGTCTCGGTGATAGCCCCGGCGGAATATTCCTGATCTCCCGACAGCGTCTGGGCCAACAGCGACTGATTTGCGGCTGTGGGGGGCACATTGCCGGAGTCCCAGACGCCGTACAGGGCCTGCACTGAGCCATCCACCAGATCAGCGGCGGTAAACAGGCGGCCGGTGCCGAACAGCACCAGGTGCCCCGCAGCGGGGTGGAGGGTAACATCCGGGGCCTGAATAATCGGTTGTGCGGCGTTGCCGGGGTGGATCGGCTTGCCGCTGTAGGCCACCTCCCAACTCCCGGCGGCATTACTGGTGAGATCAAACTTCCACATATTGCCATCAATGTCGCCGGCGAAAACGATATCAGCCGTGCCGTTGAGGTTGGTATCCACCAGTGTGGGGGAAGACAATCCGTTGGGAGATGCCGCCGATCCGCTGCCGGTACTGATCGATCTGACGTTCCCGGTGGCGACGTTCACCAGGAACAGTTTGGCCAGGCCGTTGACGCTGTTGTAGCCGTTCCCGAGTACGGCGTACCAGTTGCCGTCATTCAGCTTGGCAATGACCGCCTGGCCAAAGGCGTCGCCCAGGTCGTCGCCCACGTCGGTGTTGCTGGTATCCAGTTCCCACAAGATTTTGGCATTGTTGCCAGCGCTAATGGCCTCATCGGTGATGGATGGGTTGGTGATATCCAGGCCGAACCAGCCCTTGCCGCCGGCGCCGAGACCGCCTACCAGAATGGTGTGCCAGTCTCCGCCGAAGAAGGCATCCTGTACGGTCAGCGAACCGTCTACGTAGTATTGGTGGCTGTAGGGCCGCCCCACCAGCTGATTCAGGCTGGGCATCAGCATTGACGGAATGTAGGCCCAGGCTTCACTGCCAGTATTGGCATCCAGCGCGTGCAACATGCCGTCGTTGGCGCCAACATAGATGCGCGGTGCGCGGTTGGCATTTTGGGGCGCGCTTGCGAAATCAGCGTAGCCATCGGTAGTAAAACCTGCCTTGGGCTTGGCTACATACACCGGGTTGGAGTGAATCAGGTCTCCGAGTACCGAGGTGCGGTGGCGCAGGCCGCCGTCCGGATGCTCTGCGGTGCGGTCTCCGCGCACGAAGTCAAGGATATCGCTACTGGTCGCTGCCCCGTCAAAGGCGACCTGGTCCAGGGCCGTTTTTTGCGCGTCGGACAAATTGCTCCAGCGGAACGCGACCTGATTTAGCCCGTTTCGGGTAATTATTTCGCGCCCGGTATCCCAGTAGATGGTGTTCGCCGCCTCGCCTGATGCAAAACGCACGCTGGCTGACCAGGTGTTCGGGGGACCGCCGGTGTCTTCCGGGGTAAAACCGGACAGGTCTATACCGGTACTGAGCACACCCAGGGGGCTGACTTCGTACTCAATCACATCTCCCTGCCAGCTGCCGTTTTCAAACCAGGTGCGATAGGCCGTCACGTTGCCATCGGACAGGTCGGTGTTGGTGAGGGACAGGGGAGCCAGAGATCCCAGTGGCTGCTGGCCTGCGTCAAAGCGTGGTGCGGCGGAGGAAAACGATGCGGACAATAGCGCGAGGCACAGGAATCCCGGCCACAAGGGGTGGCAGAAAAGCCTGCGGGTGCCATTTTTGGAATTCCATGCCCCGGCCATAGCCCAAGCATATACACATTTGGGGAGTTTTGTCGCTAATTTTTTTCACCCCATCCCGGCGTGTGGTCCAAATCGGAGCAAAGGCGCCGACTGATCGGTTGCGGTCAGTCGGCGAGAATGTCAACCCAGGTGCGGCGACCGGCGCGGAAATTTGGACCCACCGTAATGCCCTGCTCGGTGGCGGCGCCCTCGACGATCACCGGGGATTCGCCGTCGCTTTCCAGGCCCGTCTCGCTGTTGATTCCGCCTTCGGTAATCGTGGTCTCCAACTCCAGTAGTGCCTGAAGTAGCTGGTAGTACTCCATGCAGCCACCGTTACTCTCACTGGTGTCTTTGCACCCTTCATGGGACGCAACTTCGGCAGCGAGATCAGCGATGCCCAGATCTGCCAGTATCTGGTCGAACTCATCCTGGGTGAGCACGGCGGCATCTCTGGCCGCGAGTACCTCGGCTTCCCAGTTGTCGTCGCCGTAGCAGGCGGCGCCCGCGAGGTCCGTGTAGTGCCAGAACAGGGTCGACTCGAACAGGGCATCGGTATCCCCCTGGCCGGAAATCGTGGCCCGCAGGCCGCCGAATATCTCGTAATTGTCTGCGTCGAAGGCGCCGGAGTCGTCGAAATCCTCCTTCATATCAACCTGGCTGCCGTCGGATAAGACCACCACTTGCGGCAGGTCGCCGGGGATCTGCACGGTGAGTCTGTCCAGCATATTGCCGGCGCCGCTGAACATACTGCGACTGACCGCCTGGGTAACCAGCGAACCGTTACGGTAGCGACCGTTGGTCACCGCGTCCGTCTTGTTGACACAGCCCGTAATTGTGGGGTGCAAGCCGCCGGCCAGTATGGCCATGTCGTCGAAGGAATGGCGCACAGTGCCACCGCTAGCGGCCAGCCCGGCCGCGCTAAAGATCAGGGTGTTGCCGTCGTCGTCTGTCAGGTCGCCATCGCCGTCCCAGGCGCGCAGCTTTTTGTGGATCATGGTCTGGTATTCCACCACGTTGTACTCGCGATCATCCAGGGTCAGTACGCTGCCCGGCGACAGGTCAGCATTGGCCACGATCACGATAAATTCGTCATCCTGGGGTATCAGGGACTCGTTGCTCAGCTCCACATGCTTATCCATGCCGATTTCCGTGTAGTCTACATAGACCCGACCCGTTTTCTTGTCGTATTCGTGGGTGTGGAAGTAGGTTTTGCCACCGACCCCACCGGGGTCATCTTTCTTGGCCTTGTGGTTGTAATAGTCGGTATCCACGTCTATGTGGCCACCCTGGAAGCCACCCGGGCAGTCGCCGGTACAGGGCAGCTGGGCCGGAGGGACCACGTAGTTGAGCATCTGGGTATCAATACCCTGGGCAACCCGGGCGATGGTGGGTTGGGACATAACCCCGGCAGGCTGGGCCCACATCACTACCACGTCCTCGCTGTCCACGAGATCGCCGTCGTCGTTGACGTCAATATTATCGCTGCTGCTCAGGGTGCCAGTGCGATCCAGGTCAAAGATGGGGTGTCCGGGAGAGCCCCCGTCCAGATAGTAAGACTCGAGCAGGTAGTTGGCGCGAGTGCCGGGTTGGTTAATGGTCACCTTGAGCCGCCCGCCGCGTAGCTGCGGCGGTTGCAGTACCCGAAATCCGGCTGGCAGAGGCACGTTCCAACCGTGCTGGGTGCTCCAGTCTATCGCCCCGGGGTCGGGGTTGTAGGTCTGCACGGTTTCGGCGATATCCACCGCCGTATAGTCCTGATCGCCGGACAGGGTCTGGGTCAGCAGGGACTGGGCGTCGGCATCCGGCGGGACGTTGCCGGAATCCCAGATCCCGTACATGGCCTGCACCGAGTTGTCGGCCATGTCGGCCTCGGTAAACAGCCGGCCGGTGCCGAACATAACCAGGTGGCCGGTCGCCGGGTGCAGGGTCACATCCGGGGCTTGTATTATCGGTTGGCTGGAATCGCCGGGGTGAATCGGGACGCCAGCATAGGCGACGGCCCAGTTGCCGCTGGTATTTCCGGTGAGGTCAAATTTCCACATGTGGCCGTCAATATCGCCGGCGTAGACGATGTCTGCAGTGCCATCGCCATTGGTGTCCACCAGCGACGGGGATGACAGGCCGTTGGGGGATTCTGCCGAGCCACTGCCGGTACTGATACGGGTGATGCCGCCGCTGGCGATATTTACCAGGTACAGTTTTGCGAGCCCGTTGACACTGTTATAGCCATTGCCTAATACCGCGTACCACTTACCGTCGTTGAGCTTGGAGATAACCGCCTGACCAAAAGCGTAGCCCAGGTCGTCGTCGGAACTGGCGTCCAGCTCCCACAGGACTTTTATATCAGTGCCGCCGATGGCGTCTTCGTTAGCGATGTCCGGGTAGGTGATATCCAGGCCGAACCAGCCTTTGCCGCCGGCACCGAGGCCGCCGACCAATACGGTCTGCCAGGCTGTGCCATTGAAGGTGTCCTTTACGGTGAGGGAGCCGTCAACATAGTACTGGTGGGTATAGGGGCGGCCCGCCAGGCGATCCAGTTCGGGAATCAGCATCGATGGGATGTAAGCCCAGGCTTCACTACCGTCATCCGCATCAAATGCGTGCAGCATGCCATCATTAGCCCCCACATAAATGCGTTCGTCCCGTGTAGAATGATCGGCTGCGAACACGGCGTAGTCGTGCTCTGTATAACTACCCTTGGGTGGTCCCACGTAGACCGGGTTGGAGTGAATCATGTCCCCCAGCACCGAGGCGCGGCTGCGCAGGGAGCCGCTTGGGGTCTCGTTGCTGCGCTCGCCACGAATATAGTTCAGGATATCGCTGCTGGTTTCGTCGTTGTCAAAGGCCGTCTGGTCCAGTGCCGCTTGCTGCGCATCTGACAGATTATCCCAGCGGAAGGCTTCCTGACTGAAGCCGTTCCAGATCACGATTTCACGCCCGGTATCCCAATAGCTGCCATTGACAATTTCCGCCAATGCAAAGCGCACATGAGCGGACCAGTTGCTGGGTGGCGCTCCCTCGTTTGCCGGGGAAACGCCGCTCAGGTCAACACTGGTACTCAGTGCGCCAAGGTCGCTGACCGTGTATTCCACCAGATCACCTTGCCAGCCGCCGTTTTCAAACCAGGTGCGGTAGGCTCTAACGTCACCGCCGGACAGGTCGGAGTTGCTGAGGGATATAGGAGCGATAGAACCCAGGGGTTGCAGCCCGGGATCGAATGCTGGCGCCGCAGCTAGTTCCGCGGCGCATAAGAGAGACAGGCATAACGGAGCCAACAAGGTCCGTTGCGGGGCGTAGCGGGAGCGGTTGCAATGTGCTGTTGATACTCTGCTCATAGCTAGTTAGGTCCTTTCACCTGGATTTACCCGAAATGTAGTGACTCCTGTCGCGGGTATCCTTCGGCCGTGTTTCTGCCCGGCAATAGCGTACTTTTGTTGCTGAAATGTGACGTGGTTCTCAACTTGCCGGGCGTTCGGAGGGGATATTACGCAGGGACAAATCGATTGCTATCCTGATTTTGGCTTTTTGTGATCGCCTTCACAGAAATGGTTTTTCGGGTCCTTTATAATGTTCGGGCCGGCCCTTGTGTTTATCGCGTAAATCTTTGTTTTTTATAAATATTTGCTGCTAATTCTGAGTGCTTTCAGGAGCCCTCGACGAACGGTCAGATCGCCGGATAGTCGGTATTTTGAGGGCTTTTTTGTTCCGGGAATCGGGAGGGGCACATCAGCCGGAGTTTGCGGGCGCCCAGAAACGCCCTCGGTGTGCAGGCATGATCGAGCCAGATCCGTCGCTTGAACGGCGCCGCCCGGGGGCCTTTTTTTGCGGTGTAAACCAGAGGAGGTGCGAATGTCAGAGCCAGCGGTCGTCGCTGCCAGCATAATTCACCGACTGGAATTTGCCGGCGATAGTGCCGCCTACCGCAACCGGTTCGTTCAGAGCGAGGGTTTCCGTCTGGAACGGTAGCGGGACCAGCGAGGTCGATGAATTTGGGCCGGGCCGCTTGCCGGGAGAGTTCTAGCGCGCGCCCAACACCACCATGGTGTGGCCGGCGACCTCTACGATGCCTTCTTCTTCCAGAATCTTGAGAATACGCCCGGCCACTTCCCGAGAGCAGCCTACAATCCTGCCCAGCTCCTGCCGCGACACCTTGATCTGCATGCCGTCCGGGTGGGTCATGGCATCCGGTTCCTTGCACAGGTCAAACAGGGCGTTGGTGATACGGCCCTTGGCGTCCACAAAAGCCAGGTCGTGTAATTTCCTGGTGGCCTGGGTGAGTCGTTCCGCCATCTGTGCGCCTATGGCGTACAGTACTTCCGGGAATTCCTCCCGCACTTCAAAGAATTTCTCGTAGCTGATCTCGGCCACTTCGCAATCGGTTTTGGCCTGCACACTGGCCTCGCGAATCTTATCCACCCGTTTGTACAGGCCGATTTCGCCGAAGAAATCCCCGGGGTTGACGTAGGTCACCACCATGTCCTGGCCGCCATCGCTTTTGATAACCACCGACAGGGACCCTTCCAGCACGAAAAAAAACGATTCGCTGGGGTCGCCGGCGCTAACCAGTACCGAGCGCGATTTGTAGTTTCGGCGTTGGCAGTGATCGAGGAAACGCTCAACATCGGGTACGACATTACGGACGCGGGCATTGATCACAGCGGTGAATCCTCTGTTGCTTTTGGGGCATAGTGTAAATCGGGATGGCCCCGCAGTAATAGTATTATTTATTGCAGTGTACCAGTGGCCACCAGAGCTGGTGATAGCAAGGAAAGTTGGGGTCCGCATTCTGCTCAGAGCCGCGACCCCAGATCCTCAAGCACCAGCGCATAGCTCTCGGCCATGGCCGTCATGGCGTCATTTATCCCCCAACTGCGCAGGGGACTGGTGTGTGAGCTCAGGATCGTATCCTGTTGTTTACCACGGTTATTGAACTTGACGCAGGACAGAGACACCTCGGCGCTATTGTTGCCGCTTGACTGCACCAGGTTCAATGCCCGCACCTCGCACACTAACTGGTCGTTGTTCAACTGGGCGTGATGGCTGGTGATGACCGAATAGCCCTTGCACTCCAGGTCTTTGGCCAGACGCTGCTCCAGCATACTGCCGATGCGATCGACCCAGCGTACGCCCTGCAGGTAGGTGAACTGCCCGGTTGCGGCGTCGCGCCTGGCGATGCGGTCAGTATTAAGCCCCGAGCTGACCTTGATAATGCTGAGAATCAGTGGCGGACCGCCGCTGGCACAGTTCGGTTCCGGTCCCTTGAGCATATAGCGGTCAGCGGGCTCTGCATCTTCACCCGGGAGCGAGACACAGGCGGCCAGCAGCAGGCTCATACCCATGCCCGTAGCCAGGGCCAGACCCAGTGACAGTAGTCTATTCAAGCGAAATCTCCACTTCTTTTAGCCGCTCCCCATACAAAAGGCTGCCCGGTTCGTCGGTGATATTTCCCAGTGTCTGGTTCAGCCGTTGCAAAGCCAGCGCCAGTTCGTCGGTCATGCCGATGAGGGTAGGCAACTCCTTGTTCATCAGATGCGACAACTGTCCACCGTTCTCTCCCAGGCTGCCAGTGAGTGCATCGCTGGCTGCGCGTATCGAATTGCCCGCTGCCACCACCGCCGGTGCCACATCCTGGTTCAGGCGCTGCGCGACAGCACGGTAGTCAGGCAGGGTTTTCTCCAACTCCCGGCTGACCCTGGTGATACTGGAGGTGAGATCGCCAAGCTGGTTGGAGGCCGCAGCCAGATTGCCGGTCAACACCCGGATATGCTCCACCGATTGCTGCAGGTTGGTGATGGTTTTCTGATTCAAGAGCAGGTTGATGCGGGCCAGGACAGTGGCGGCGGATTCCGTCACACTGCCTGCTGAATTCGACAGTTGGCTCAGGACTGAGGGCAGGCCCGGAATTGCCCCCGCAGGCACTTCAAACTCACCCTCGCCAGGCTGGCGATCCCGCAGTTCAATGACCGAGAGTCCGGTAATCCCCTGGCCTTCCAGTATTGCTACCAGTTGCGCCGAATCGGGCAGCCGTTGTCGTGTGCCAATCATCACATCGACCCGCCAGGCCCGCTCCGGGATCAGCTTGATTGAGCTTACCCGACCCACCGGGACCCCGAGATAGCGCACATCGCTGCCGATGGAGAGGCCGCTGACAGAACCCTCAAACTCCACCAGGCGTTCTTCCAGCGGAATGGCGTTGGCGTTGGCGTTTATCCAGTCGTAGAAAATCCAGACCGCCACCACAGTCAGTACCAGGAATACCGAGACCAGGATTATGCGTGCATTGCGTTCCACTCAGGCTGCCCCCAGGGCGGCGCGGCCGCGTACACCGCCGAAATACGCGCGAATCCAGGGGTGTGGATGCCGAGTAATGACCTCCGTGGTATCGGCGATAATCCGCTTGTCGACGATCACCGCCAGGCGGTCACAGATGGTGAGCAGTGAATCCATGTCGTGGGAGATCATCACCACCGTTAATCTGAGATGATCCCGCAGGTACAGAATCAGTTGGTCGAAGTCTGCTGCGCTGATTGGATCCAGGCCGGAAGTCGGCTCATCGAGGAATACCACCCGTGGCTCGATTGCCAGCGCCCGGGCCAATGCTGCACGCTTGACCATGCCGCCGGAAAGCTCGGAAGGGAACTTGTCAAAGCCCTCTTCGGCAAGTCCCA
This sequence comes from Gammaproteobacteria bacterium, assembly GCA_027295405.1. Classification (GTDB taxonomy): domain Bacteria; phylum Pseudomonadota; class Gammaproteobacteria; order Pseudomonadales; family Halieaceae; genus JAPUKZ01. Next base: position 2,779 of record JAPUKZ010000388.1, on the reverse strand, counting down.
CCATAGTCAGCTTCAGGCGAGCCAGTTCCTCGACGAAGGAATTGCTGATATCGGTATGCTCAAGGATGGGCGCCATGACGTTTTCCAACACCGTCAGTCCGGAGAACAGGGCGCCACCCTGGAACAACACGCCCCAACGGTGCTGGCAGTGGCTGAGCTTGCCTGAATCCCGGCAGGCGATATCCTCGCCAAATACTAAGACCTCGCCGGAGGTTGGCGTGTGTAATCCCAGCATGGTTCGCAGCAGTACCGACTTGCCGCTGCCCGATCCGCCGACGATGCCGAGGATCTCGTGCTCGAATACGGTCAGCTCCACACCGTCGTGTACCGTGTGGCTGTCGAAGCGGTTTACCAGGTTGCGCACTTGTATCAACGGTTCGCTCATATTCCCAACTTAGTGAAAATTATGGAGAAAAGTGCATCGACGACCATCACCAGAAAGATAGACTCTACCACGGCATTGGTGGTATTGCGGCCCACCGCATCTGCTGAGCTTGCAACGTAGTAACCCCGATAGGTGCCGATCATTCCGATGACCAGGGCAAAGAAGGGAGCTTTGATCATGCCGACCATGAAATGGTCCATGGGCTCCAGTGCCAAAAAGCGCTCCACCACCAGGTTGCCGGGGATGTCCAGTGTCACGGTGGCCAGCAAAAAAATACCGATAAGACCGGCGATGTCCGCGATGAACGTGAGCAGGGGCAGGCAGATGAGCAGGGCGGTCATGCGTGGAATGATAAGAGTCTCATAGGGGTCTATCCCCATGGTCTGCATCGCATCCACTTCCTCATTCAGTTGCATCACCCCGATTTCCGCGGCGAAGGCGCTACCGGAGCGGCCCGCTACCAGTATTGCCGTTAGCAAGCCGCCCATCTCACGCAGTACTGAAATCGACACCAGGTCAATGGTGTAGATCTGGGCGCCGAACTGCACCAGCTGGTTCTGGCCCTGGAAGCCCAGTACCAGCGCCACCAGAAATGCCATCATGGCCACAATACCGATCGCCTTGATGCCGACATCGTGAATGTGGCGGGCCGTGGAGATCAGGCGAAAGCGCCGCGGATCCAGCACCGTAGCTACCAGTCGCGCCGATATCGACAGAAACCACAGGTAGCGCATGCTGATTTCGTTCAGCATGTCCACGCCATAGGCTTGCAGTATTCGCCAGGCTTGCACCAGGGCGGGAACCGGTTTTTCCCGGGACTTGTGCGGTTTTTCAATATTGAGCACATCGTCGATGAACTGCAGATGCTCGGCGCGGAAACCGCTGAAGCTGGTCTCGAAACCAGCGGCACGCAGGCGTTCAGCGGTGCGGTACAAAAGCCAGGCCCCCGACAGGTCAAAGCGCTGCAGGCCCCCGCAATGAAACTCGAAAGAGTTGATCGGCATCTTCTTGAGTTCCAGTTCCTCAATCACTCCTTCCAGTTTGGAGATGGTGCCTATGGTCCAGTCGCCCTTGAGGCCGAAGCGCCCACTCTCGGCGTCTACCGCGAAAAAGTAGTACTCAGTCTCAATCGCAGTCTCCTGCCCACTGGCGGAGAAAGTATCGAGATCGCAGCTGGGCGCATTGGTGTTTTCCATCGTGTAACTATAGCCCAGGTGCCGTGGTCTGTGCCGCAAAGGCCTGTGGACCCTGGTCCAGCATGAACGCCAACTTTATGCAATAAAGATATAATAGATTATCATTAAGGGTATTCTTCAGTCGGGTCATTGTAGTGAATTCTGTGATTTCTACACTGTTCAGCCAACGGGAGTTGGGTTTTCTGCAAACGCAAGCGCCCACGCCGCTGTATTACCAGATGTACACCTTGCTGAAAAATCGCATCCTGGATGGGTCCATTGCCCACGGCACCCAGATGCCCACCGAGCAGCAGTTGGCGGAGGGCTTCTCGGTCTCGCGTATTACCGCCAAGCGGGCCATGGATGAGCTGGCCGGCGAGGAACTGGTTGAACGCCGCCGCGGTAAGGGCACCCACGTTACCCATCACTACGAACCCGAAACAGTGGAAGCCCCTTTGGTTGGCATGCTGGAAAAGTTGACCGGCATGGGCCGCAAGACCAGGGTCAAGGTGCTGGATGTGGGCAAATTGGTGCCGCCCGGTGATATTCAGGTTGACCTCGGTCTGGAGAGCGGGGAGAAGGCCCACCGGGTGGTGCGGGTGCGCTTCAGTGATGATGGCACGGCGTTCGCCCATCACCTCAGCTGGACTCCGGGGATCAAGAGTGGTTTTACCGAGCGCGAACTGGAGAAGCGGGTGCGACTGGATATTCTCAAAGACAATGGCATTGAAGTGCACCGGATCGAGCAGTATCTGGGTGCCTCGGCGGCGCCTGACTTTGTGGCGCGCGAACTGGGCATGAAGGAGGGCGATCCGGTGCTCACTCTCACCCGCCGTGCTTATACGGCCGAGGGCAAGGTCGTGGATATTCTCTACTGCCATTATCATCCCAAGCGCTTCCAGTACCGCATGAGCCTGAGCATGGATGACTACCGCTCCTGAGTGTACTCCCGATGATCGACTCCAACTCTCTGGGCCCCAGCTTGACCGGCACCCTGGTTGCCAAAGACCTGCCGGCCACGGTGAGCGCCTATTGCGATTACCTGTACGCCAGCGTCTATGAAGACACCGTTATCTCTGCGGCCCAGGCTAGCCTGTGGGGCAAACCGAAACTGGCCGGTACCCCCATCGTCACCCTGTGCTCAGCCAGCGGCTACCCCTGGGTTCGCATTATCAGCAATCCCGATGTGATACCGGCCAAGCCGTTTCTCGAGCTGGGC
>JAPUKZ010000387.1 GCA_027295405.1 Gammaproteobacteria bacterium | reverse complement strand
CCTGCCCGCAAAGGGCAGCTCCCTCCAATTACATGGCGAGGCGGTGCGCGACAGTTGTCAGCTTACGCCGCAGCAACTCGAATCAGGGCAGGTGCTGGTGCTGGCTCGTCGCCTGGTTCTTATGCTGCACTATTACCAGCCGCAGCGCCATCAGCCCGCTCCCGGCTACGACCTGATTGGTGAGAGCTGGCGGTTGCAGGAGCTCAGATCCAGCATTGCTGCCTGTGCTGCGTCGGAATCCCCGACACTGTTGTTGGGAGAATCGGGCACCGGTAAGGAACTGGTAGCACGGGCCATTCACCAGCACAGCCAGCGCAGCGCGGGACCCTGGGTTGCAGTTAACATGGCGGCCATTCCCGCGGAGCTGGCCAGTGCCGAGTTATTCGGGGTGCGCAAAGGCGCCTTCACCGGCGCGGAGCGGGATAAACCTGGTTACTTCCAGCAAGCTCACGGCGGCACCTTGTTCCTGGATGAGATCGGTGCCTGTGCGGAGCGTATTCAACCGCTGCTGCTGCGAGCGTTGCAAAGTGGTGAAGTACAGGTGCCCGGTGGTCCTGTTGAACAGGTTGATGTACGGGTGATTTCTGCGACAGATGCGGCCATTGATGGAGAGAGGGGTGAATCCTTCAGCACGGCACTGCGACACCGTCTGGGAGCATTGGAATTGAACCTGCCGCCTTTGCGAGAGCGACGCGAGGACATTGGTCGTCTGATGGTGCATTTTTTTCAGGACGTGGGGGATGCTACGGGCCAGCCACTACCCGGCTCCGGACTCGAAGCCCTGGTTGCCGGGCAATGGGCGGTTCTGGTAGCCAACCTGGCCGAGTATCGCTGGCCTGGTAATGTTCGCGAACTGAGGAATTTTTGTCGCCAGATCGCCTCCTCCAGTAGCGCCAACGCGAGCTTTTGCGTACCCGACAACATTTTGCGAGCGCTACAGCGCGATTCCCTGGTGGCGCATTCGCGCCTGGAAGCCGACTACCGGGCGGCTACACGATTGCCGGAGGACGAAGTGGTTGCGGCCATGGAGTCAGCTGAATTCGAGCCGGCGCGGGCGGCGCGCCTGCTCAATGTGTCGCGCACCTCCCTGTATAGGCGATTCGAGAGTATTCAGGCTATTCGCCTGGCGGGGGATATTGCCAGCTCTGAGATCACCTCGGTTTATCAGCAAAGCGATGGCTGCTCGCAGCGGGCGGCACAGGTGCACCGGGTATCCAGAACGTCGCTGCTGCGACGCTGGCGAGCGCTGGAGTTGACGCCCGGAGGGAATTGATTTTTGGGCACGGCCGAAATAGGACCCTACCGTGTTTTACGCCTGATCAGGCGTGGCGGGGCCGGCACGGTGTACGCCGCGGATGACCAGCGGCTCAATCGCCGGGTGGCACTGAAACTCATCCCTGTACCTGCCGATAGGGAACAGCGCGAGGCCATCGTTGCCGAAGCGCGGGCCCTGGCACGTCTGAATCACCGCTCCATTGTGCAGATTTTCGATGTGGTGGAAACCCGCAGCCATATTGTCCTGGTGATGGAGTACGTGCCGGGAACTGATCTGCAAAGCCTGTGTGAGCAGACCGAAATGGACTTGCACGCGGTGTTACAGCTCGGCATGGATGTCTGTGCTGCGCTGGGGGCCGCGCACCAGGCCCAAATCGTGCACCGGGACCTCAAGCCCGGAAATATTCTGATCGACCCGACGGGGCACATCAAACTCACGGATTTCGGAATCTCCCAAACCCTGGCCCCGGTTGCCGGTGATGCCGCGACCTTGGCCAGTGTGGTGCCGGGTAGCTACCTGGCCATGTCGCCAGAGCATGCCGCCGGGTTGAAATTGGATGAGCGAGCGGATATGTATGCACTGGGTCTGCTTCTGTACCGCTGCCTGGTGGGTCAGCACCCGTTTGCGGACGCGGCGAACGAACTGGTGTTGCTGCAACAACTGCAGCACACGCAACACCCCCCACTGCAGGCGTACCGGCAGGAGATTCCCGCGGCGTTGTGTAGTCTGGTGGACCAACTGCTCAGCAAAGATCCCCGGCAACGACCGGCCTCGGCGCTGCAGGTTCGGCAAGCTCTGTTGGCGATCATCCGCAGCATGCCGGTAACCCGGACTACGGCTTTGTCTGAAATCGTGTCCGGACGCGCTCGGGAGGAGGATGGGATGGAGACCCGGGTGAACCTGCCAGCGGGGGTTACCCTGGGCGCCCGCAGTCGGCTGCTGAGTCAGCGGGAATGGGGGCCGTGGAGTGTCAATCTGCAGGGGGTTGCGCGCCAAACGGGGCTGGCATTGATCTCCCTTCTAGCCATCGTTTGCGGCTGGTATCTGCTACAGGACTGGTGGTCCCAGCGCGCTGTGAAGGTGACACTCATGCCCCCGGTGGTGCTGGGTAGTGGCGAAATCGGCGGCTTGCCAGAAGGATCTGAGCTGGGTCAGTTGCTGGAACAAGTGGTACAGGAGATGCCGGGTCTGGTTGTGGTGGTCGATGGAAATTCTGATAAAATTTACACGCGGGTGCGCTGCAACATCTATCTGTGTGAACTGCAGTTGATCCGCGAGACGCGGGATCGATCAGTATCCGACTATACCACTTTGCTGCCGGATGTTCCGCGCCGGGTCTGGCGAGCGAAACTGTGGGAGGGCTTGGACAGGCTGTACCATGAATAGCGAGGTCAGGACGACAACCCTGGATTTACTGCGGCACGGTCACTGCGAAGGTGGGGAGATTTTTCGTGGCAGCACGGATGTGCCCCTCACCGACCAGGGCTGGCAGCAAATGTATGCGGCGCTGGAGCCAGATTTTCCCTGGCAGCGGGTCATTTGTTCCCCTCTGCAGCGCTGTCGATTGTTTTCCGAGCAACTCAGTAGTCGGCGAAACATACCCCTGGGGGTGTTTGAAGAGTTGCGGGAAATTCACTTCGGCGATTGGGAGGGGGTATTGCGGGTGGAGGTGCAGCGCACACACGGCACCCAACTCAGTACTTTCTGGCGCGACCCGGTGGCGGGCGCCCCACCTAACGGCGAGCCCTATCTGGAATTTCATGAGCGCGTGGCTACCTGCCTGCAACAACTACTGGCACAGTATGCCGGCGAACACCTGCTAGTGGTCAGCCACGGCGCTGTGATGCGAGTGATAATGTGTGAATTGCTGGACTTGCCCTACCAATCCATCAGCCGCATCTCGGTACCCTATGCGTGCATGACGCGTTTTCGGATCTACCAGCGCGAAGGCCGGCAACTCTGGGCTCAACTTTGCTTCCACCGCGGCGACTGACTCAGTCCTGATGGCGGCTTTGGAAAGCACAGCCGGGCTCAGGACAACTGTTGCCACAACTGTTCGTTGAGTGGGCAGGGCACCTGCAATCTGTGTGCTTCCCGGCACAGGTAACCGCTGATAAAATCGATTTCGGTGGGGCGTTTGTGCAGTACGTCCTGCAACATGGATGACTGGTTTTGGGCAGTGCTGCGCATGACCGCGAAGGCGATGTCCTGTACCTGATCTGCCAGACTCTCCTCACCCCTGGCGCGGCATACGGCAGCCAACTCAGCGCATACCCGCGTGGCCTGCGCACGGTATTCGGGATTGTCCAAAAGCTCCCCATTGCGGCAACGGTGTATGGCAGTCAAGGGGTTTATCGCACAGTTAATCACCAGTTTGCGCCACAGGCTGTGGGCGATGTCAGCTTCCCAACAAAACGCCTCCTCACTGTTGGCGAAAGCCGTAAACCAGCCCGGTGCATCGCTGCCGTTGAACTGGCCCAGGCTGGTCTCACCCTTACCGGTGTGTACCAGGACGCACGGGCCCCGGCGATACGCGGCCTCGGTGGTAGTGCCGCAAAACAGGTGTTGCGACGGATACCGCTGCACCAATTGTTCGTACACACCCATGCCATTGTGTAGCAACACGACCGGCGTGTCCGGGCGCAGCAGTCCCTGCACCTGCTCAAATGCAGTAATCGCCTGATTGGCCTTGGTGGTAATGAACAGTGCGCGGATGGCGTCAAGCTGATCCGCGCTGGTCGCGCTGACCGGAATTCGACTGCTGCCCGAGCCCTCATGGTATTCGATACCCTGGCTCAGGACCTGTGCCGCAGCCAGGTCGCGGCACAGTAACTGTGCCGGTATTCCCGCCCGCTGCAGCTTGCAGGCCAGCAATTGGCCTACGGCGCCCGCGCCCAGTATATGCCATGGCTCTACCACGGATTTTTCCTCTTGCCGCCGGCAGTGATTCTAAAGCACTGGTGCTATGATGCACGCACCATTTATCCCCTGCGAGGAGGTTCCATGCCGTCCTTCGATATTGTTTCCGAAGTTGACCTGCACCAGTTGACCAACGCGGTTGACCAGGCCGGACGCATCGTGGCCAATCGATTCGATTTCAAGGGCGTCGATGCTTCCTTCGATCGGGAGGAGCGCCAGGTCGTAATCACTGCGGATGCAGATTTTCAGATCGACCAGATGCAGGATATGTTGCGCAGTGCCCTGGTCAAATGCCATATTGACCCCAAATCAATGGATATCGGGGAGGCGGTACCCTCGGGCAAGCAGGTGAGACAGACGGTTACCCTGCGCCACGGTTTGGATAGTGCGCTGTGTAAAAAGATCGTCAAAGCCATCAAGGAAACCAAGCTCAAAGTGCAGGCCCAGATTCAGGACGAGCAGGTTCGCGTAACCGGCAAGAAACGCGACGATCTGCAGCAGGTAATGGCGCTGCTACGAGACATGGATCTGGAAATGCCATTGCAGTTCACCAACTTCAGGGATTGAAACCGTGTCGCGAGATCAGATTGTACAGCGCCTGGGTGGCAAGGATTTCGACAACCTGGTGGACCAGTTTTTCCTACGTAAGTTTGGTCTGTCGAAACCGGCGCAATACGGCATGGTATGTGCCGATGTCGCAGCCGAGATCAAGGCGCTGGAAGCACTGGGATGCACGCCTTTCATTCACGTGAACATCGCTGCACCCGGTTGGACCGAGCAGGGGGAGGCCAGGAAGGTCAGGCTGGAAATGGCCATGGGCTATACCGGGGATGAGCAGATCGAGCTGCTTGGGCCGGGGGAAAATACCGACTTCTACCGCGACAAGATTCCAGCCGATGGAGCTTTGACGCTGCATCACGTCTGTTGCATGGAAAATAACCTGGATGAGCTGAAGCTGTCCCTGCCGGCGGCGGGCTATCCGCTGTATTTGGAGGGCGGCGTGAATATCGGGGTCCTCTCCGCGCACTTTGCCTATTTCGATACCCGCGACAAACTCGGTTTCTGGCTGGAAATTGGGCAGTATCGGCTGCTGGGTAAACACCGGCCGCCCACGGAGAAGTTGATTTCCCGGTTGGCCGGCTGGCAGCGCCGCTTCGGCAAATCGCGGGATTGAGCTGGGCGGCGATTCCCCCGCCCTCCACAAACACCCTTGCGGTATACATTTCAGCACTCGCCAGTTTGGCGGGACAGCTGCTTTTGTTCATAATACGTGACCCTATTGCGTGTAGTTCGGAGTATTGAGCATGGCCAAGTCGGCAGATTATTCCCTGGGGCCGGCGGTTTTCCCCCGCGGCTGGTTCATCGTTGCCGAGAGCAGCGAGTTGGATAGCGGGCCCCTCGCGGTGCGTTTCTTTGGGCAGGACTTTGCCCTCTATCGCGGCGAGAGCGGAATCCCCGTGATGCTGGATGCTTACTGCGCTCATATGGGCACCCATATCGCAGCCAGTACGAGCGCGATGATTGTGCAAAACGGTAAGCAGATAGAGGGGGATTCCATTCGCTGCCCCTATCACGGCTGGCGCTATGGCCCCGACGGCCAGTTGAATGATATTCCCTATCACGACGGTCCCTGCCCCAAATCCGCGGCACTCAAGTCCTGGCCGGTGCGGGATGTGATGGGTTGCGTGATGATGTGGCACGACCCTGAAGGCGGTGAGCCCGACTACGAGCCGCCCTGCTTGCAAGAGTGGGATGACCCCACCTGGGTACGCTGGGAGCTGGATCATTTGGGGGAAATAGAGATTCACGGCCAGGAGATCCTCGACAATATGGCGGATGCACAGCATCTGGGGCCGACTCACGGTGCTCCCTGCGAGTATTTTGAGAATGAAATAGACGGCCACCTGTGTATCCAGCGCCAGGGGGGCTTCCACCAGGGTTATGATGCCATGCTGACCACCACGACCTGGTACACCGGCCCTGGCATCTTGCTGTCAAAACAGGAATTCGGTGAGGTCCTGACCTTTGAGCTGATTGCCAATACCCCGGTGGACGATGGGGTGTCCAAAGTCTGGCACGCGGCGCTGGCGCAGGCCCAGACCGTACCCCACAGCGAGGAGGATATTGCCAACGCCAAAGATATACAGGCCGGCGCACTGCAGGCTTTCGCCGCAGACTTCGATGTATGGCGGCACAAGCGCTCGGCCATTCGTATTATGCAAATGCCCAATGACGGCCCCTTCAAGATGGTGCGCAAGTGGTTCGCGCAGTTTTATGACCTGCGCGAGAATGCGGGCAAGTACCTGGACGAAGCTGCGGGTGTCTACCATGTGCCCTCCCTGGAAGTGCCCGACGCCGCAGCGCGCGAACTTGAAATCGGCTTGTTCGGGCGCTAGCCCATGAGCGCAATGCTGGCAGAATTGCAGCAGTACGTGGGCGGCCGCTTTGGCCCTTTCTACTCCTGGGATGCGGTTAATGCCCCCATGATTCGGCACTGGTGTGAGGCGATGGGTGATCACAACCCGATTTACACCGATGTCGAGGCCGCCCGCGAAGCGGGTCACGCACAACGGGTCGCCCCACCTACCATGATGCAGGCCTGGTCCATGCTCGGCTATGGGGGCGAGCGCGCTCCGGGCTCGGATACCGGCAGCGCCTTCGCGGTTCTGCAATTGCTGGAAGAGGCTGGCTACCCGGGCGTTGTTGCTGTCAACTGTGAACAGGAATATGAGCAGTATCTGCAGGAGGGCGACCAGGTGTATTACATGGCGGAACTGGAATCCGTCTCGGAGGAAAAAACCACCGCCCTGGGAACCGGTTTTTTTTGCACTGAACTTTCCACGTTTTACAACCAGCGTGATGAGGTAGTGGGCCGCATGCGTTTTCGGATTTTCAAATACCGCCCCCATCCTCAAGGAGAGCGAAGTGGTAGCTAGTGCAGACTTTGATCGCATCGAGGTGGGTGAGCAGCTGCCACCCCTGAGTATCGACATCACACCGAAATTGATCGTTGGCGCGGCGCTGGCCTCGCGCGACTACCAGGATGTGCATCACGACAAGGCCGCTGCCCGGGCACTGGGCTCGCCGGATATCTTTATGAATATTCTCACCACCAATGGTCTGGTGGGGCGCTATGTCACCGATTGGGCGGGCAGCAATGCACGCTTGAGGAACGTGGATATTCGTCTGGGTGCGCCGAATTTTCCGGGTGACTGCATGACCTTTAGCGGTGAGGTCGTGGCCAAGGACGAGGCGGAGCACTTACTGGAGGTCGAACTGAAGGGTAGTAACAGCCTGGGAGACCACGTTACCGGCAGGGTTCGTCTTACGCTTTAGATTGGCCGCGGCGCTCTAGCTTGACCCGCAGCGCTGGATTCAGCCGCGGGACCCTGTGGCGAAAAGTACCAGCAGGGTCATATCCTCCTCAATTTCGAAGAAAAAATGCTCGGTGGCCGCGCGGATGTATAACAGGGTGCCGGGCCTGACTTCGCGATCTTCGTCTCCCAGGCGCAGTCGTGCTCTGCCGGTCAGAACAAAATACACCTCGTCTTCATCGTGTGGCGCCTGCATGTCCTTGCTACCGGCGGCCAGGGAGAACAGACCGCAGCTCATTGAGGGCACATTGAGAAACTCGAGGTATTCCACAGGCTTACCCTTGAGTTTGGCGCGCACCTCGGCGAGGTCTATAACTTCCCATGCATCTGTGGCCATGCTTGTCTCCGTCTCTGCTCAACTCACCTAAATTACTTGCTGTGGCTCGAATCAGGAAGGGGCAGGGTGGTAGCAAACTTGAGCTCGCGCAATGCTATGTTTGATCGCACCTGGGAGACCTCGGGCAGGCCGAACAGAAAGTCCTCGAGGAAGGCGTCGAAACTCTCGATATCCCGGGTGACCACCCTCAGGATGAAATCCGCGTCGCCGGTGGTGGCGTAGCATTCCTGTACCTCCTCCCGATGACGCACTGCGGCTTCGAAGCTGGTAGTACTCTGTTGCCGGTGCCGCGCCAGTAGCACGTGCACATAGGCACACAGGTTTAGCCCCAGTTGTCTGCGGTCCAGCAACGCGGCGTAGCTGGCGATGATGCCGCTTTTCTCCAACGCGCGCACCCGGCGCCAACAGGCTGCGGTGGAGATGCCCACTTCCTCGGCCAGCTGCTGGTTGCTGAGCCGGCCCTGTTTCTGGAGCAGGGACAGGATACTTCGATCTGTTTGATCCATAGAAAATACCTCCAAATTAGGAAGAAAATTAACAAAATAAAAAGAATTCGAAATAATATTTAATATTACCCCGAAATCGGAACAAGAAAGAAAGCACCTTACGGCCGGAATTGGCTACACTGGCGCTGA
>JAPUKZ010000386.1 GCA_027295405.1 Gammaproteobacteria bacterium | reverse complement strand
ATATTGTCCAGATGCACATTCAGCACCTCCCCGGGTGCAACCAGCAGCGCGTTGGTGGACCAGATGATGTCGGAAATCTCCACCCCACGCAGGCGCAGTTCCCGGCCCAAGGCGCCGCCCAGCAAAATGACCCGGTCGGGTAGATTCAGACTCGCCATTGCGGCTTATTCCCCTGTGGTAGGCGCATGTCTGGCTGAAGTGTACTGCAATATATACATAATCTATCGCAGTACACTACTATGCAGCCCTGAATCTGTAAGAGGCATTAGCATGGCGAAATCCAAAGGCATTCAATTTGACACCTTGAGCCTGCACGCCGGCCAGCAACCCGACCCGACCACCGGGGCCCGGGCGACCCCGATTTACCAGACCGCGTCCTACGTATTCAAGGACAGTGATTACGCGGTGGGCCTGTTCAATATAGAGCGGGCCGGCCACGTTTATTCGCGGCTCTCCAACCCCACTAATGCGGTCCTGGAAGAGCGCATGGCGGCGCTGGAAGGCGGTGTGGGGGCGATTTGCACCGCCAGCGGCCAGGCGGCTTTGCATCTGGCGATTTGCACCATCGTCAGCGCTGGCGAGCATATTGTGTCATCCCGCAGCCTGTACGGCGGTTCCCACAACCTGCTGGCTTATACCTTGCCCCGCTTCGGTATTGAAACCACCTTTGTCGATCCCCGGGATCCGGAGGCGTTCAGGGCTGCTATCAAGGACAACACCCGGCTGGTATTTGGCGAGATTCTGGGCAACCCGGGTCTAGAGGTACTGAACGTACCGGTGATATCGCGGGTGGCGCATGAGGCGGCTTTACCACTGCTGGTGGACGCCACGTTTACCACCCCCTACCTGTGTCAACCGCTGTCGCTGGGCGCCGACCTGTTGATACACTCCGCCACCAAGTTTCTCAGTGGGCACGGCGTGGTTATAGGCGGCATCGTGGTGGATGGCGGCACTTTTGACTGGGAAGCCTCGGGCAAGTTTTCAACCCTGAGCGAACCCTACGCCGGCTTTCACGATCTGAATTTTGCCGAGGAATTCGGCCCGGCGGCGTTTATTACCCGGGCCCGCAAGGAGGGCTTGCGGGACTTTGGCGCCTGCATGGCACCCACCACAGCTTTCCAGATCCTGCAGGGGATAGAGACCCTGTCCCTGCGTATGGACAAGCACGTCAGCAATACCCGCAAAGTGGTCGAGTTCTTACATGGCCACGACGCTGTCGAGTGGGTCAGTTACCCTGAACTACCGGAGCATCCCGATCATGAGTTGGCGAAGGCGTTATTGCCGAAGGGCTGCGGCGCGGTATTCAGTTTTGGCGTGCCAGGCGGTCGCGATGCGGGTCGTAAGCTGATCGAAGCCTTGAGTGTGTTTTCCCACCTCGCCAACGTCGGCGATGCCAAGTCGCTGGTGATACATCCCGCCAGTACTACCCATCACCGCATGGATGCGGATGCGCTGGCTGCGGCTGGCATTTCCGAGGGCCTGATCCGGCTCTCTATCGGGCTTGAGGATTCCAGTGACCTGATTGGGGATCTCAACAGGGGCCTTGAAGCTTCCCAGAAGGGCCCGGGCTGAGCCCTTACAGACGGGATTCGACTATGTATACAGAGGTTGACGGCAACAAAACCTTTTATTCCACCGGCAGTGGTAAACACCGCAGTGATGCCACCGGCGTGGTTTTTATCCACGGCGCAGGCATGGATCACACGGTATGGGTGATGCCGGCCCGGCATTTTGCCCGCCACGGTTTTAACGTGGTGGCGCCGGACCTGCCGGGTCACGGTCGCTCGGTGGGTGACGCACTGGCCAGCGTTGATGCCATGGCTGACTGGATTTGTAGTTTGCTGCAAGCGCTGGGGATGTCTCAGGCCATTATTGTGGGGCACAGTTTGGGCTCCCTGATCGCACTGAACCTCGCCGCGCGGCATCCGGAATACGCCAGTCGACTGGCCTTGTTGGGTACATCCACGCCCATGCCGGTTGCCGATTCGCTGCTGAATGCCGCCAGGGATAACAGTCACGCGGCTATTGATATGGCGAATACCTGGAGCCACAGCCGTTTTGGGCAAATTGGCGGCAATGAGGTGCCGGGCATGTGGATGACCGTTGGCGGCGAGCGCCTGCTGGAACGGGCAGCGGAGGGTGTGTTCTTTGCCGATCTGAACGCCTGTAACGAGTTTGTTAACGGGGCCGAGCTGGCGCTGGAGGTGCAGTGTCCGAGTCTGGTCATCATAGGCTGCCAGGACATGATGACCACGCCCATCAGCTCGCGGCAGGTGGTCGCGGCGATACCGGACTCTCGCAGCATTGAACTGGAGCGTTGCGGTCATTCCATGTTGAGCGAAAAACCTGACGCAGTGCTGAACGCTCTGAAGAGTATTATTCAGGACTGAAGATAAGGGCGCGTTGGCCCACGCGGCCCTGACTGCGCGTCCCGCCCGGGCGACCCCGTCTGGGCGGCCCCGTCTAGGCGACCCCGTCTGTTTACATCTCGAAACGGTGCTTGCGGAACCAGACGGCAGCAACCAGCATCGCGGCGGCCGCCACCAGACCGATCAACATGCCCAGGTAATCCAGAGTCAGCCAGCTGGGGCCGTACATGTAAAAACCCATGGAGCCGCTATCCCCTTCCACGATATGGGGGATGTGATTGCCAATGCCAGTGCTGAGGAACTCGATGCCCAGAAATACCTTGGTAACAATGATCAGTGCAATCGGAATTGCGAGCGCCAACATCAGGGGCGAACGCCGTGCCGCTGCCGAGGACAGCAATAACCAGGCGTAGAACGGCGCGGTCCACAGTACCCAGACCAACCAGCCGCCCAACTGCCCGAGAAACAAACTCACGAAGTCGAGGTTGCCCAGTACCACCTCGCCCGGGCTCATATCCATGCGCCAGACCAGTAGCATTGCCAGCACCACGTAGGCCAGTTGGGTGACAATGGAGACGGCAATATAGATGCCCGGGATGACCAGATTGACCGTGACCATCTTGGTCCCGACCTCCTGCCACTCGGACACCGGCATCGACTTCCAGAACAATACGCTGCGATCACGCCGATCCTGGTGCAGGGTTCCCAGCAGGTAGTTGATTGAGACCAGCAACAGCAGGCTCAGGAACAGGCAGTGCAGTACATTAAGGACTAGATTGAGGGATTCGACATGCTCGTGAATCTCCTCTACCAGTTTCTCCTTGCGCTGGGGACTAAACGTCCACTCACGGGAAAAGTTCCAGGCCTCGGCGTCAGCGCCTTCGTCCACTTCTTCATCGGTGATGATAAAATTCTGGGCCACCTCATTGTCGTCGAGGGTAATGGTGATATTCAAACCGCCACTGGAGTGTTCATCCACCAATACTTCCATCACCGAGGCACCGAATACTGAAATCCTGTTGACCAGCAGGATGCTCGCCAGCATGAAGAAAATCAGCAGCCCGCCCACCACTAGCGGTGTCAGCAGGAATGAGTTTCGATACTCCTGTACCTCACGCTGCAACAGGGTAAATGCTTTCAGTCTAAGTCCCTGATTCATCAATCAGCTCCCGGATCCGAGTTTGGCCACAAACAAATCTGCGATGGAAGGTGTTTTCAGCTCGCCCAGTTCGCGCAGTTTCTCCCGGGGTACATCTTCAAAGATGAAGGCCTTGCCCCCCAATATGGTGCGCTGCCCAACGGCTTGCAGTGCCCCTGCTTCAGCCACCGCTGCGCCGACGGCGTGTAGTTCGATATAGCGCTCAGCCAAGGCGTCCATGCGTTCGCTCAACACCGTTTTCCCGGAGTTAACAAACATCACATCAGTGAGAATGTTTTCAACCTCTTCTACCTGATGGGTGGAGATGATGATAGTGCGTTGCTCGTCGTAATAGTCGTTTAGCAACTGTTCAAAAAAGCGCTTGCGGAACAGGATGTCCAGGCCCAGGGTAGGTTCGTCCAGTATCAACAACCGCGCCTCAATACTCATCACCAGCGCCAGGTGCAACTGCACGGTCATCCCCTTGGACAAGTGTTTTACCCTGCGTTTCAAGCCCACCTCGGTGTCCGCCAGAAAGCTGACCGCCTGCTCACGACTGAAGCGAGGGTGAACCCCACTGACGTAATCCAGCAGTTGGGTCACCGTCATCCACCCCGGCAGCACCGCGGTGTCGGCGATGGAGCAGACTTCCTCCAGTAGTTTGCTGCGGTCCCGGCGTGGATCCAGGCCCAGAACCTCTATCTCACCCTCACACTCACACAAGCCCAGCAGGCAGCGCAGCAGGGTAGTCTTGCCCGCGCCGTTAGGCCCGATCAGTCCCAGCACCGTGCCTGGCTGGATCTGCAGATCTATGCCGTCCACGGCGTGTAGATCGCCGAATCTCTTTTTGATTTGTGTCGCCTTGATGATGGTTTCCATCAGGACTGTTCCCCTATGGCGCGCAGTTTTTGCGCGACTATTTCCATATCCATACCCAGCAACTGTACCCGCTCGGCAAATGCCGGCAATTCATCTTCCAGGAATTTATGTTGCTCATTGGTGGTGAGTGATTCCCTGGCGCCCCCCACCACAAACATACCCAGGCCACGGCGCTTTTCCAGCAAGCCGCCATCCACCAACTCCTGGTAGGCCTTGGCCACCGTCAGGTGGTTGATCTGGTAGTCTGCTGCGACCTGGCGCACCGATGGCACTGCGTTGCCCTCGGCAAAACTGCCGTCCATAATTCTCTCCACGACCAGTTCGCGCAATTGTTTGTAAATCGGCTGATTGTCGTTCCATTCGATAGTCATGGCTTTGGCCGTATCAGTCCCGCTTCTGGACGTCGCCGGAGCCGAGAACGGAAGTAGAGGTGCGCGGGTTGCCCCAGTAATGCAGGTCGCCACTGCCCATTATTTCGACATCCAGTTCTTCTTGCACCTGCACCTTTACATCACCGGAGCCCATAATACTGACATTGCAGACGGCGGCCCGGAGCTTTTTCAGGCTGACATCTCCGCTACCCATAACGCTGATATGCAGGTTCTGCACCTGACTTTTATCCTGGATGCCGATATCACCCGAGCCCTGCAGGATGCTGCTTAACGATTCCGCCTGCAGGCTGCCCAGTTGAATGTCGCCGGACCCCTTCAACGTCAGCCTGGCCTCGCGGGCGTTCACATTGACCGCTTGCAGCATACCCGAACCGGAAACCCGCATTTCCAGGTCAACGGCATTGACGTCGTACATACGAATATCCCCAGACCCTTCCACTACTACCACCAGATCTGATACCCGCAATGGCTTCACGAAGGCCTCACCTGAACCCCGCACCTCCAACGCCTCAAGCATCGGCACCGTCAGTTTGTATTTGATTTTGCTTATTTCGTGGCCATTTTTGGTGATGCCCAGTTGCAAGGTGTCGCCACTGATCAGAAAAGGGGCAGGGTTCAGCTTGTTCTTATCGCCGCGAATCTTCAGCATCGCCACATCGCCCTGGATGATCTTCACCTGGTTGTTGCCGATCAGCAGCACACGTGTGAATTCTAGCCCCTCCACACTCTTTATATCGGCCTTCAGCAGCGTACTGAACAGAGCACAGCAGACAAACAAAATGGAGACCATCAAGACCCTGCCGTCCACCCGGCTTAAGACATTCCGGCGTTGTAGCGTGTTCATTTTTTACCCCATTGATATGGTGTTATATATAACTATAACACCTAGGCGAAAAATGACAAGGTTTTTTATATCCAGGTGTCGATGCGGGTGTGGGTGCAGCCAGCCTAGCGCCTGGTGGCAGGCGGCGGCACGCGGGGCGTACCGTGTACCACCGCGGGCGATACTGCTGGTGAGCGCTGCCGCAGCACCCCCAGGGCCAGAAGACCCAGAGCCAGCAACAACCAGCTGGTGGGTTCAGGCACATGAAAACGCGTGTACTCGTTAGGGGTACCGGTAAATGTCACGTTGTAGCTGCCTGTGTGACCATACCCGTTCGGGCTGAACCAGTAGTTGCCGTCGGTGACCGCGAAATATTCGCCGGTTACGAAAAACCGATAGGCGGGATAGGCAATAGTGACATTTTCCTCCAGCACCGCCGATGCTCCCTGACCGCTGGTGACCAGAGGACCGTCAGGGCTTGCTGGGGTCTTCTCGACGTAAAAATCAATTTCCGTGAACTTATCGTCAAATTCGGTCCAGATCGATTCCGGGGCAATCAGGTCCGGTGCATTGCCCGGTCGAAACAGATAGAGGTAGGGATAGAGATCACTCAGGGGGGGATCCATCACGACCCTGACGGTAAGCAGCATATTTCTGCTGACCGTGAAGTCGAACACATCGAAATAGAAGCGGGCCTCATCCACCGAACCCGGCTCCGTATACCAATCCATCCCCAAAAAGTCATCTGCGGTAATTTCGCCGCTTTCGCTTACACTTCCCAGGCCAAGCTCACCGAGTTCCACATAAGTTGCCAAGGACCCGGGAGACAAAGCCAGCAGGAGCGGCAGGGCAAGGATTCTGAATAATGATGCGATCATGACAGCTTGCCTCTAAAAAATCCTCCACACGCAATTGTTTAATATCTTAGATCATGCAATTTTCACGCCTAAGAGTAAACAGTAATAGTTTCAAATACTTAGAACAGGTTCTCACTTTTTAGCATTAAAAAGTGTAAAATTTTCTGACAGTTGCGAGCGGCCATCTGGCCGCTATGGCCGGTATGGAGGGCATTTCAGGAGGATATTGCAGCGCAAAGAGCAGATGGAGTCGCGTACGGGACTGTCAGGTCGGGAGTAGTCGGGCCTGGCGAGGCGGTTTGAGGGTCGTGGCAATCAGTGAGTTTGGCGCGGGAAACAGCCGGGGGTGCGCACACCTTCGAACCGCTTCAACCAAAAAGGCCACCCGCGCGGATGACCTTTTTTTGAATTTGGAGCGGGAAACGAGGTTCGAACTCGCGACCTCAACCTTGGCAAGGTTGCGCTCTACCAGCTGAGCTATTCCCGCATACTCTGATCGAAAATTGGCGTCCCCTAGGGGGTTCGAACCCCTGTTACTGCCGTGAAAGGGCAGTGTCCTAGGCCACTAGACGAAGGGGACGCGTCGCTCTCAATCGAGAGGCGCGCATTCTAGGGTGCCGAGATTCCTACGTCAACCCTAAACGGCGCAAAATAACCGCACTATTCATTGTAATTTCAAGAGCTTGGAGCGCGCCTCGGGTACATTCAGCAGCTCGCCCCTGGCGCTATTCTTGCATAAACTGGCTGGACTGCGCCAATACGCCGAGACAGTGCTGCCGATATTGTCCGTCTTCCATTAAGAGTTCGCACAGCGCACCTGTCACCTATACAATAGTGGGCTTTTTTGGAATTGCACAGCAGGTTTTCTATGGCAGCCGCACTGGCTATTCGCGATTTGCGCAAAGTCTATGCCAACGGGGTTGAGGCTTTGAAAGGCATCAGCCTGACGGTGGAAGAGGGTGACTTCTTTGCCCTGCTTGGACCCAATGGGGCGGGCAAGTCCACGATCATCGGAATCCTGTTTTCACTGGTCAACAAGTCCGGCGGAAAGGTTGAGGTGTTCGGGGTGGATATCGACCGGGACTTCCCCCTGGCCAAGAAGCATATCGGCATCGTCCCGCAAGAGTTCAACTTCAATATGTTCGAGCGAGTCATCGACATTGTGGTGACCCAGGGGGGTTACTATGGGCTGACCCGGAATATCGCCCAGGAGCGTGCCGAGCATTACCTGAACAAGCTGGGGCTGTGGGAAAAGCGCCAGGATCGGGCCCGGGAATTGTCCGGCGGCATGAAACGGCGGTTAATGATCGCCCGGGCGCTGGTGCACGAGCCCAGGTTGTTGGTTCTGGATGAACCTACCGCCGGGGTCGATATTGAAATGCGCCGCTCGCTATGGAACTTCCTGCGCGAAATCAATACCAGAGGTACCACCATCATCCTCACCACCCACTATCTTGAGGAGGCGGAGACCCTGTGCCGCAATATTGCGATTATCGATCACGGCCTGATCATACAGAACAGCTCCATGCGAGAGTTGCTGCAGCAGTTGCACACGGAAATGTTTGTGCTGGATGTGCGCTCCGAATTGCCGGCTGAGATCCTTATCGAGGGATTTCCCTGCCAGCGAATTGATCTGCACTCGCTGGAGGTGGCAGTCGAGCGGGACCAGGATATCAATCAGTTGTTTGCCGCTCTCTCGGCGCAGGGCATGAAAATTGCCAGTATGCGTAACAAGGCCAACCGGCTGGAGGAAATGTTTGTGAGCCTCTTGTCAGAGCCACCCCCCGCAGGAGTCAATCAATGAGCGCGCACGAGAAGTGGGTGGCCTTCTGCACCATCCTGATTAAGGAGGTGCGCCGCTATCTGCGCATCTGGCCACAGACCCTGCTGCCGCCTGCCATTACCATGAGCCTGTATTTCGTTATCTTCGGTGCCCTGATCGGGTCGCGTATCGGTGAGATGGGCGGATTCAGTTATATGCAGTTTGTAGTGCCCGGGCTGATCATGATGGCGGTGGTGACCAATTCCTATTCCAACGTGGTGTCTTCCTTTTTCGGCGCCAAGTTCAGCCACAGCGTTGAAGAGCTGCTGGTGTCGCCGGTACCCAACTACATTCTACTGGCCGGCTTCGTGGTCGGTGGTGCCAGCCGTGGTCTCATTGTCGCGGTGATAGTGACCTGTTTGTCTCTGTTTTTTGCGGAACTGAACGTGCAGAATCTGGGCCTGACTGTGGCGATCGTGTTACTGACCTCGGTGTTGTTCTGCCTGTTCGGTTTTATCAATGCGGTGTATGCCAATAATTTTGACGATATTTCCATTGTTCCCACGTTCGTGCTGACACCCCTGATTTACCTGGGTGGTGTGTTCTACTCCATGGACCTGTTGCCGGATTTCTGGGCCGGTGTCTCGATGTTCAACCCGCTGGTGTATGTGGTCAATGGCTTTCGCTACGGCGTGCTGGGGGTTTCGGATGTGGATGTCCGGGTCGCCTTTGGCATGTTGTCCCTGTTTACCGTTGCGGCCTTCAGCTTCAGCATGCACCTGCTGAACACCGGCAAGCGCTTGCGTCAATAAGTGCTGGGGGGAGGAACGCATGGCTAGTGAAAATCCGCTGGGTAAGGTCACCCCGATCGCAGAGCACTACAGTCCCGAATTGCTGTTTCCTATTTCCCGTACGCAGGCGCGGGCAGAACTGGGACTGACGGGCGAGGCCCTGCCGTTTCGGGGTGAGGATGTGTGGCGCGCCTGGGAAGTGTCCTGGTTGGGTGTGGGAGGCCGGCCGGAAATACGGGTAGGGCGCTTTCGAATTCCCTGTACCAGCCCCCAACTGGTTGAGTCCAAATCGCTCAAGTTGTACCTGAACTCCCTGAACCAGACCGAATACGCCAGCGCGCAGCAGTTGCTGGAGATTGTACAGGCAGATCTCAGCTCAGTGACCGGAGCAGCGGTACAGGTGGAACTGCTCCCGCTGGACTCGGAGTTGATCGAAATTCGGTGGCTGCAGGGTGTTTGTCTGGATCACCTGCAACCAACAGCCCAGTGCCAGCAGCCGGATGCCGGGCTGCTGCAAACTGTTGAGCAGCCGGTAGATGAAGTACTTTACAGCCATTTGTTGCGCTCTTTGTGTCCGGTTACGGCCCAGCCAGACTGGGCCTCTCTCATCGTGCGTTACAGCGGCGACAAAATCCTGCCGGAAAGCCTGTTGGCTTACATACTGTCCTATCGTAGACACCAGGAGTTCCATGAGCAATGTGTTGAACGCATATTCTGCGATCTGCTATCCACCTGCCAGCCGTCCCGGCTGTCAGTACAGGCCTTGTATACCCGCCGCGGTGGGCTGGATATCAGCCCATTTCGCAGCACCGAGCAGGATAGCGCCGGCTACCTGCGCTGTGCCAGACAGTAGTTGAGGCAAGAGCATTGTCTGGGCTAGAAAGTTGATCCGGTTATGTTATGATGCGCGCCGCGCTGGGAGAGGTGTCCGAGTGGCCGAAGGAGCACGCCTGGAAAGTGTGTATAGGGTAACCTATCGAGGGTTCGAATCCCTCCCTCTCCGCCATTTTATGGTGGCCCTTACGGTCCCCCCGCAACGATAGGTAGTGAACTCCGCCAGGCCCGGAAGGGAGCAACGGTAATTGCCGACTCGGGTGCCGGGGTGTGGCTGTTTGGGCCACCTCCTTCATTCGTGTATGCTAGCTTCCACTAGTCGCGATTCAACCAAGTTATACGCCTATGTCCTACCAGGTTCTTGCCCGCAAGTGGCGGCCTAGAAACTTCAAAGAGATGGTCGGTCAGGAGCATGTGCTGCAGGCCCTGATCAACGCGCTGGATAACGATCGCCTGCACCATGCCTATCTGTTTACCGGTACCCGCGGCGTGGGGAAAACGACCGTAGCCCGGATTCTTGCCAAGTGTCTGAATTGCGAAGCCGGGGTCAGCTCACAACCCTGCGATGAGTGCGCTTCCTGCCTGGAAATTGCCGAAGGCCGCAGCGTGGATCTGATTGAAGTCGACGCCGCATCCCGCACCAAGGTGGAAGACACCCGCGAGTTGTTGGAAAATGTGCAATACGCACCCAGTCGCTGCCGCTATAAGGTGTACCTGATTGATGAGGTGCACATGCTTTCCACCCACAGTTTCAATGCGCTGCTGAAAACCCTGGAGGAACCGCCGCCGCATGTGAAGTTTTTACTGGCCACCACTGATCCGCAGAAATTGCCGATGACAGTGCTGTCCCGCTGCCTGCAGTTCAACCTCAAGAATATGTTGCCGGAGCTGATCGTGGCGCACCTGGCCTGGATACTGGAGCAGGAGTCGGTGCCGTTTGAGGAGCCGGCCCTGTGGTTGTTGGCGCGTTCCGCCAACGGCAGCATGCGAGATGCCCTGAGTCTGACAGACCAGGCGATTGCCTACGGTTCCGGACAGCTACAGGAAGCGGAAGTTCGGGCGATGCTGGGAACGGTCGATCTCTCCTTTGTCTATCGGCTGCTGCAGGCGGTGGCGGCGCAGGATGCGGCGGCGGCGTTGCAGACGGTTAGCGAGCTCTCGGAACACGCACCGGATTATGCCGGAACACTGCAGGAAACGACGGCCCTGTTGCACCGTATTGCTGTGGCCCAGGCGGTACCCGAGGCTGTGGACGACAGCTGGGGTGATGCGGAAAAGGTGATGAAGCTGGCCGCTGCGATGAGCGCGGAAGACGTGCAGCTTTACTATCAGGTCGCACTGACTGGCCGGCGCGACATCGCGCTTGCGGCGGATTTACGCAGCGGTCTCGAAATGACACTGCTGCGTATGATCGCGTTTCGACCGGCCGCGTTGAATGACGAATCGCTGGTGGTAGCGGACCTGGAAGACGGCGCAGCGGAGGCTGCGGTTCCGGTAAAAAAGCCTGAACCGGAAGCGACGGCCGTGAGGCCGGCTGCCGAATTGTCGCCGCAGGCTGCAGTGCCGCCAGAACCGGTGCCGGCTGCAACGCCAGCGCCGGAGACCTTGTTCGAACCGGGACGCTGGCCGGAGTTGTTGGAGCAATTGCAGCTGGGGGGTATCGTCTACAATGTCGCCTCGCACATGGAGTTGCGCCAGGTCGATGGCGACAAGGCTTACCTGGTATTGGACGAGGCCAATGCCTCGCTTTACAACGAGAATCACGCGCAGCAGCTGGGCCAGTCCCTGTCGACTTATCTGCAGCACAGTGTGCAAGTGCATGTGGAAATTGGGGTGCCGCGCTATGAAACTCCCGCCGCCCGCGCCCAGCGACTGCTGGATGAACGCCTGGACCAGGCGGTGGCGGCGATAGAGCAAGACCCCAAGGTACAATTACTGATCGATCATTTTGAGGGCACCCTGGACCGGGAGTCCATTGCTCCCATCAAGCATTGAGGTGAACTGTGAAAACGAGTATGGGCGACCTGATGAAACAGGCGCAGGAAATGCAGGAAAACATGCAGAAGGCACAGAGTGAACTGGCCAATACCGAGTTGGAAGGACAGTCCGGTGCCGGCATGGTCAAGGTGGTAATGACCGGTCGCTATGACGTGAAACGGGTGAGCATTGATGACTCAGTGCTGAGCGAGGACAAGGAGGTGTTGGAGGATTTGTTGGCAGCGGCAGTCAATGATGCGGTCAAAAAGGTCGAGGCCCACAGCCAGAAAGCGATGGCCGGGTTTGCCGCCGGCTTGAATTTACCCGCCGGCTTCAAGCTGCCTTTTTAGAGGTTTGGCCATGAGTTTCAGTCCCCTGATAGATACCCTCGTGGAAGCCCTGCGCTGCCTGCCAGGAGTCGGCCCAAAATCCGCCCAGCGCATGGCTTTGCACCTGCTGGAGCGGGACCGCGAGGGCGGGCAGACTCTCGCCGAAGCGCTCAAGGCGGCGATGGCCGGGGTCGGTCATTGCCGGCGCTGCCGTAATTTCAGCGAACAGGAACACTGTGCCATTTGCACCGACACCCGGCGGGATGAAAGCCTCATATGCGTGGTGGAGTCCCCCGCTGATGTGGTGGCTGTGGAGCAAAGTGGCAGTTACCGGGGGCGCTACTTTGTACTGATGGGACATCTCTCGCCCATAGACGGTATCGGCCCTGAGGAAATCGGCTTGCACCTGCTGCAGGAGCGGGTGCGCCAGAGCGATGTCGAAGAGGTGATCCTGGCCACTAACCCCACCGTGGAGGGCGAGGCCACGGCTTTCTACCTGACGGAATTATTGCGTCCGGACGGGATCAAGGTATCTCGCATCGCGCACGGGGTGCCCCTGGGAGGTGAACTCGAGTATGTCGACGGCGGTACCCTGGCCCATGCCCTGAGTGGCCGCCGTCTGGTAGAACCCGGGTGAATGGCTCATCCTTCGACTGGCAGCTGAGCGAGACAGATGACGCGCTGCAACAGCTTCTGGTACAGCATGCCCAATGTGAAGCGGTGGTCGTGGATACCGAGTTTATGCGGCGGGATACTTTTTTCCCCCGGGCTGCGCTGATCCAGTTGTGTTTTGTAGGCAGCAACACGGCATGGCTGCTGGACCCGTTGCGGATCGCCGATTTTACGCCACTCAAAAAACTGTTTGCCGATACGGCAGTGGTCAAGATCATTCATTCTCCGAGTGAAGACCTGGAGGTTTTCCAGCACTTTCTCGGCACCCTGCCGGAACCCTTGTTTGACACCCAGCGCGCCGCTGCCTTTCTCAATTTGGGGTTTGGCCTGGGGTACCGGGCACTGGTGGAGCAGATGAGCGGCCTGGAAATCCCCAAGGGGGAGACGCGTTCGAATTGGCTGGCCCGTCCTCTCAGCGAGGCCCAACTCGCTTATGCGGCGCAGGATGTGATACCGCTGGCGCCCATTTACAGCGAAATGATGCGGCAGTTGCAGCGCAGCGGACGCCTGGAGTGGTTACTGGAAGACGGTGCCCAGGCCGTGGCGGCAGCACGGGGGGAGGGCGCGCCAGCCTATCATCGGATCAAATCCGCCTGGAAGCTGAACCGGTTGCAGTTGGCCGCACTGGCGGCGTTGTGTGACTGGCGTGAGCAACGCGCCCGGCAATTGGACAAGCCCCGCAACTGGATCCTGCAGGATAAGGTGTGCCTGCAGATTGCCGAACAGGGTCCGCGCAATCTCGACGACTTGCTCCGTATCCAGGATCTGCCAGCAGCGACCTTGCGCAAGCAGGGAGAACGCCTACTGGAGGTGTTAAGCAGCGATCTGCAGGGCGAGCGCCCCGCACCACTGCCGCGCCCGCTCAGTGCGGCTCAGCGTGAAACCCTGAAAGCCTTGAAGCAGGCTGCCCGGGAACTGGCCGCGAACTGGGAACTTGCTGCGGAAGTGCTATTGCCCGCCAAGGATTACGAGTTAATGGTGCGTCTGGGTGCTGGCGAGGAACTGTCCAGGCCCGCGCATTGGGACGGCTGGCGAGCGCAAAGGTTGATAGAGCCACTGTTGCAGCTGTCGACGCAGCGGGCCCAGTAATGCTATGCCAGATTTACAAGAGTCCGAAGCAGCATGAAATGTACCTGTATGTGGAGATGAGTGTCGGCTTGCAAAAGGTACCCGACGCCTTGCTGGCCCGCT
>JAPUKZ010000385.1 GCA_027295405.1 Gammaproteobacteria bacterium | reverse complement strand
AAGGAAGCATTTCACAAAGGTGAGCATGTAGCCAAATTGTCCGGAGTCATTGTAAGTCACACGACACTCGATACGATCCAGATCACGCCAACGTTATATTTTTCCGATCCGTGGTTCTGTCGGTTTCTTTTACATAGTTGCGATCCAAACTTGAAAATCGATTTGGAACATCTTGATGTGAGGGCATTACGAGATATTTCCCCCGACGAATACCTAACTATCGATTATGCCACCACTGAGGATACAGTTACATTTCAGTTTGCCTGTAACTGTGGGGCACCAAATTGTCGACGTTGGGTTACGGGGCGTGCTGAAGAAACAAATGAGGAAGGACGCTCCTACCTTGCAAAACACGGTTTGTAAGTGTTCCGATGTGTTTTGTGTGTGGCCTTCAAAAATGCTACCTAAAGAAGAAACTGAACAATGGATGCAAAGAAACTTGAACCAGAGAGTGCAACGATACAAAAAGAGTGCCTTTTTCGTGTACAAATCCCAGCAGACGATGTTTCAAAAGTACTCGAAGCTATCATTAACATCACGCCTTTGAGATATGGCAATTATGAGCAGGTTGCGTTTAGATATAGCGCAGGAATACAACAGTACAGACCCCTCGTTGGGTCAAAAACGGGTGAAGCGGAATTGATCCATATGCCGTGTGACGAAATATCTTTTACCGTAACCAAGCATGATGGAGTAATCACTGCCGTCATTGACGCTATCTTTGAGAGCCACCCGCATGAAGAACCTGTCATCCTTATCCAAGAGGTCATATGCACAAGGTTCAAATATGGACAAATGAAACAGAATAAATACAGGACACCCACGTAATTACATGGATGTCCTGAATATTTCTTTCAAGTCATCTTCCAGAAGAAGCAACGCTACACTTCCTACTAAGAACGGCCACCCCGGGCGCCAGCAACACCACCTTTGCCGAGGCGACCTGGATCCAGGGTTTGGGGGACTGGATCGCCTCGCATAGCCGCTGCTTTATTCCGGCACAATGGTACAGCCATGGGCCAGGGCGTATAGTCCCTGGGTCCGCCACGATATGGAACTGAAGTTTGACGGCATGCTGCTGAGAAGGTCTTGTCCCGAACGGATTACCGCGCCGGGGGGTTCCTCATGACGGATGATCGGCGGGCCTTGTTGTTCGCGCTCGCCGCGGTGCTGTTCTGGTCCACGGTTGCCACCGCGTTCAAGCTTGCACTGCGCTACCTGGATGTCTTCCAGTTGCTACTGGTGGCCAGTACCACCTCGGCGGCACTGTTGCTGGGTGTCGTCGTGGTGCGCAAGCAGCTTGGACTGATGCTGGGTTACCTGCGGGAGTCGCCCGGGTATTTCCTGGGTGTGGCGGTGATCAACCCCTGCATTTATTACCTGATACTGCTCACGGCATATGATTTGTTACCTGCGCAGCAGGCCCAGGTCATCAACTATACCTGGGCGATTACCCTTAGCTTGCTGGCGTTGCTGGTGCTGGGCCAGCGACTGCAGCTGCGGGATGTGCTGGCAATGTGTGTTGGTTACAGCGGAGTGGTTGTTATCGCCACCCGCGGTGATATTGCATCCTTGCAGGTGGAGAGTGTAGCGGGGGTTGTGCTGGCCCTTGTCAGTACCCTGGTGTGGGCAAGCTACTGGATCATCAATGCTCGTAACCGGCGCGACAAGGTGGTTTCCATGTGCCTGAATTTCCTGCTGGCGGTGCCGCTGTGCCTGCTTCTGTGCAGCGTTTTTTCCAGTCCGAAAATCAGCAGCTGGCCGGGTCTGGGTGCGGCCGTGTATGTGGGGTTGTTCGAAATGGGGATCACCTTTGTGTTGTGGTCCATGGCCCTGCAGGCCACCACCCGCATCGCGCGGATATCCAGCCTGATTTTTCTGGCGCCGTTCCTGTCCCTGTACCTGATTCAGACGGTGCTGAAAGAACCCATTCACGCCTCGACCATGATCGGCTTGTTGCTGATCGTGCCGGCAGCCATGTTCCAGCAGCTGCAGCGCCCCAAAGGCGGCGAGTGAGCCCGATGGATCCCCTGCCACAACTGGATGAACGCTACTACCTGCGGAATTTCGAATTGCTCTGTGACACAGTGCAGAAACAGTACGAGGATTTGCTGGCCGAAGCTGAAGTATTGTTCCTGCAGCGCTTTCGACAACTTTCCGAAACCGCGCGCTGCCTGTACGTGAGGCTGGTGTCACGGGTAGGGCCCCTGTTTCGCCCGGAAAAACTCAACTATCCGGAGCTGGGGAAGCTCGATTCGGCCTTGAGCGAACTGGCAAGTAAGGGCTTGCTATGTCGGAATGTGGCGCCAGATCTGACGGAGATCTTCCGCCTGTGCCGCAAGGACGAGCTTGTGGAGATTTTTACAGCCCGACTGAAAAATGCCTCCCGCTGCCGCAAGGGCGAGTTGCTGGAGCAGCTGCAGGCGCAGGAGCTCTCACCGGGGGATTGCGAAGCGCTGTGGGGACGGTGGTATCCGCAGGAACTGGTGGAACCCCGGTGCCGGGAGGTCGTCGAGTTATTGCTGCTGTTGTTCTATGGCAACCGGCATCAGAGCCTGACCGACTTTGTTCTAAGTGACCTCGGTGTCGCCCGCTTCCATGACTATGTGCTGGATCGTGGTTTCCGCCTGTTCGAGCAGCGTACACAGATTGAGGAATATCTGGAGCTGGGTGAGCTGCGGGCGGGCTTTTCCGACGCGGTCGATGGGGATGACCGGGAGCAGGTGCAAGCCCTGATGGAGAGCCTGGGCGAACGGGACTGCAGCCCCGCGCTACAACAGCGCTGGGACCGGTTGCGCAACCGCGTTGCCAGGCAACTGGAGCGCTACCAGGATTGGGAATCTGCCCAGCACCTCTACCGTTGTTCGAACCAGCATCCGGCCCGGGAGCGCCGGGTTCGTATCCTGCAAAACCAGGGGCAACTGGAGGCGGCCCTGGATTTGTGCCGGGAGATGCAAGAGCAAGCCTGGTGTGAGGAGGAGCTGGAATTTCTGCAGCGACAGATTCCTCTGTTACAGAAGAAGCTGGGCCTGGATCACCAGGCTCCCGCCAGGCTGAGCTATCCGCAGGAGCGGCTGCAGCTGCCGCGGGGAGAGGCCGGGGTGGAGTTGGACGCCGCTGCGCATTATCTGGGCAGCTGGCAGCAGGTTCATTTCGTCGAAAACAGCCTGATCAATACCCTGTTCGGGCTGGCCTTGTGGGAAGAGATGTTCCTGCCGGTTGCGGGTGCCTTTGTAAACCCCTTCCAGTCGGCACCGCTGGATATGCACACGCAGGAGTTCTATCACCGCCGCCAGGCGGCCATCGACGCCAGACTGGAACGTTTGGCCAGCACCGAAATGGCGGGGCAGATACTGGCGAGTTATGATCGCCACCTGGGATTGAGCAACTACTGGGTCAACTGGCGCGATATCGACCGGGATTTGGTGAGTACCGCGCTGAAATCTATCCCCGGGAAACATCTCCTGGCAATATGGCGGCGAATTCTGTTTGATCCCCGGGCTAATCGCAGTGGCTTTCCCGATTTGCTGGCGCTGGATCCCGGGCGTGGTTATTGCATGATTGAAGTGAAGGGTCCGGGTGATCAGTTACAGCACAACCAGAAACGCTGGTTGCGGTTTTTCCAAAGCGAACAGATACCCTGTCTGGTCGCCTGGGTGGACTGGCGGGATGCTTGAGTACAGCGTCAGCGTTCGGGAGCTGGCAGAGTTCTGCTTTCGCAGCGGGGATATTGATTACCGCTTTACCCCGTCGCCGACCGCGGTAGAGGGTATTGAAGGACACCGCCAGGTTTACCAGCGGCGGCCCGCGAGTTACCAGTCTGAGTACAGTGTCGAGCACTGTGTGATCGTCCGGACCGAATTTTCGCTGACAGTGCGCGGCCGTGCCGACGGTTACGATCCGGAACTGCACTACGTGGAGGAGATCAAAACCTGCCGCGTGGAGGTCAGCGCCATCCCCTCGAGTGTCACCGCCGTGCACTGGGCCCAGGTACGACTTTACGCAGCGCTGGTCTGTGCACGGGAAGCGGATAGGGATTCCCTGGGCCTGCAGCTGACGTACTTCAACGTGGAGAGTGGCGAGGAGTATCCGTGTCTGGAGAGCGAGACGCGGGGGTCCTTGTTGGGGTTCTTGGCGCAAACCCTGGACAAGTACTGCGACTGGATGTCAGTTGTGCACGGCGCCCGCCTGGCCCGTGACGCAAGTATTGCAGTGCTGGCTTTTCCCCATCCCGACTTCCGCCGCGGGCAACGGGAAATGGCTGAAAATGTTTACAAGTGCGCCACCCAGGGCGGGCAGCTGTTGTTGCAGGCACCGACGGGTATCGGCAAGACCGCTGCGGTTTTGTATCCAGCCATCAAGGCCCTGGAGCAGGGCAAGCACGATGTGCTTTGTTACGTTACGGCGAAAACCGTCGGCAGTCGGGCCGCCGAAACGGCCCTGGCACAACTTGCAGGGGGTGGGCTGCAACTGCACAGCCTCACCCTGACTGCCAAAGAGCGGGTGTGTTTTTCTCCCGGCAAGGCTTGTCACGGTGCAGATTGCCGGTTTGCGCGGGGCTACTACGACCGTCTGCCTGCGGCGCGCGCTGCCGCGTTTTCCGAGCACCGGCAGCTGAGCCGCGAGGTGCTTGAAAGTGTGGCGCGACGCTTCGAGGTTTGCCCCTATCAGCTGGCCAGCGACCTGCTGCCGTGGATGGACCTCTGTATTGGGGACATTCACTACGTGTACAGTTTTTTTGCCCGGGTTGGCGCCGTGATGGAGGCTCGGCGCAAGCGCTGGTCGGTGTTGCTGGACGAGGCCCACA
The DNA here is from genome assembly GCA_027295405.1 of Gammaproteobacteria bacterium. GTDB lineage: Bacteria > Pseudomonadota > Gammaproteobacteria > Pseudomonadales > Halieaceae > JAPUKZ01. The sequence continues at coordinate 5,732 of JAPUKZ010000385.1, read as the reverse complement.
ACTTGCCAGATCGAGCCCGGGGGATGTACAGCGCGGCATTGCGCAAGCGGGATTTGATGGTGGCGCGCCGCGACTGTGATGGCGCAGTGCGCAAAGCCCTGGATGCCTGTAATCGAATGCTGCTGGAATTGCAGAAGCAGGAATGGGAGGCCCCGGAGTATCATGCCATGGAGGCGCCGCCCCCAGCACTGAAAGGGCGTTTGCAGAAACTGGCAGCGGCGGTTGCAGAGCGCAGCAACCGCGATGTGGCCTGGCTGCAGGCGCGGCCGGTCCTGCGTGATTTTTACTTTGCGGTGTTGCAGTTCCTGCGCGTGCTGGAGCACAGCGACGTGGACTACCGCTTTGAATTGCGGCGTAATAGCCGCGACCAGCGGAGCCTCAGCCATGATCAGAGCCTCAGCCTGCATCTCAACTGCCTTGACCCGGCCCGCCTGCTGCGGCCGCGCCAGCAGGCACCACATTCGGTGACGGCATTTTCGGCCACCGTCTCCCCACCAGGCTGGGTAAACCCCGCCATTGGCTTTGACCAGCGGGCGGTATACCTGGCACTGCCGTCACCCTTTGCCGCCGAGCAGTATCAGGTCACCATCAATACCGAAATCGACACCCGTTTCCGGGCGCGCCGGCGCAGCTTGCCAACGCTGGTCGCGGCGATACAGGATTGGTTGCAGACGGTAGCGGGCAATTGCATCGTGTATTTTCCGGCCTACCAGTATATGGCGGATGCGCTGCAGCAGCTGCAACCCGGTTTGGCCCAGCGCCGTGTGTTCGTGCAAGCAAGGGAACAGGACGACGCAGGCCGCGCGCGCTTGTTGGCCGAGCTCCAGGAGCGCCGCGATGTGGTGGCGTTTTGCATACTCGGGGGGGTCTTCGGTGAGGGCATAGATCTGCCGGGGGAGGAGTTATCCAGTGTCGTCATCGTTGGCGTGGGCCTGCCCCAGGTCAATCGGGAAACCCGCAGCCTGCGCAACTATTACCAGGCCAGCACTGGAGAAGGTTTCGCCCATGCCTACCTCTACCCCGGTATGCAAAAGGTAAACCAGGCCCTGGGCCGGGTCATACGTAGTTCCAGTGATCGCGGTCGGGCCCTGCTGATCGACCGCCGCTATCGCGACCCGGCCTACCGGGAGTTGTTGCCGCCCTGGTGGGAATACAGGTTCCAGTAGTTCGGACTTTCTTTTGATTTGCTGTGCGCGCGTCATTAGTTGTTTCAGTGTGCCATTCATAAGCTGAATGCCGCCTATAGTCTTGTCATAAGCTGAATGCCGCCTATAGTCTTGGTTTTCGCGATAGCTGTGGTACAGTTGCGCCCGGAATCAGAAACCCGCCGATTTACTCGGCTATTTCCATACAAACTCATAAAACGGGTCAGGTAGAGGCATGCGCATAGCAATCCCGCGAGAAACATATCCCGGCGAAAATCGGGTACCGATTATTCCCGATGTCGCCAAGAAGTTGTGCCAGTTGGGGGCCGAGCTTGTGGTTGAGGGCGGAATGGGTCAGGGTTCTGGCTTTACCGATGAACAATACCGTGAGGCTGGCGCCGAGGTTTCCAGCGATCGAACCGCCATGTTGGGCGCCGCCGATGTGGTGCTGCGCATCCGCAAGCCGGAGTTGGCCGAAGTTTCGCAGCTCAAGGCCGGTTGCATCCACATCAGTTTTCTGGATCCCTTCAATGAACACGAGCTGGTCAATGCCCTCAAAGCCCAGGGGGTAACGGCGATCAGTATGGAGATGATTCCCCGTTCCACCCGCAGCCAGAAGATGGATGCCCTCAGCTCGCAGGCGAATCTGGCCGGTTACACCATGGTGATGTTGGCGGCACAGTATTTGCCGCGAATCTTCCCCATGATGATGACGCCCGCGGGCACCCTGAAACCAGCCAAGGTATTCATCATCGGGGCCGGGGTCGCGGGTTTACAGGCGATTGCCACCGCCAAACGACTGGGCGCGAAGGTCATCGCATTTGATACCCGTCCGGTAGTGGCCGAACAGGTACAGTCCCTGGGGGCGAAATTCCTGGACATTGACCTGGGTGAGACCGGCCAGACCGCCGACGGTTACGCCAAGGAATTGACGCCGGAGCAGGTCCAGATACAGCGCGACGCGCAGAAGGCCACTATCGCTGAATCAGACGTGGTGATTACCACGGCGCAGGTGTTTGGACGCAAAGCGCCGCTGATCGTCACTCGCGATATGGTTGAGGGTATGGCGCGCGGCTCGGTGGTGATAGACATGGCGGCGGATTCCGGCGGTAATGTGGAAGGCTCCGTGGCCAATGAGGTCGTTGATATCAACGGCGTGACCGTGGTTGGCCGGGGCAACCTGGCGAACGAGGTTGCCCGTGACGCCAGCCAGATGTACGCCGCCAACCTGTTCAACCTGGTGGAGGATAACTGGGATCAGGAAAGCAATAGCTTCAAGGTGGATTTCGAAGACGATATCCTTCCCGGTTGCATCATCACCCACGGCGGTGAGGTGGTTCACGAGACGATCAAGACTATTCTGGCAGGGGGTGGCTGAGATGATACCGAATGAAGTATTTCTGACCTTGATTTTGATGCTGACGATTTTCCTCGGCTTTGAATTGATCCACAAAGTTCCGTCGACCCTGCATACTCCCTTGATGTCGGGTGCCAATGCGATCTCGGGAATTACGGTGGTGGGCGCAATCAGCCTGGCGGGCAGCGGGCAACAGGACCTGGCCAACTGGCTGGGCGCGGGCGCCGTCGCGCTGGCCTCCATAAACGTCGTCGGTGGCTACCTGGTGACCGATCGTATGCTGGCCATGTTCAAGAAGAAGGAGGGCTAGCGGGCATGGAGAACCTCGTTCAATACGGCTACGTGGTGGCAGCGGCCCTGTTCATTCTAGGGTTGAAACAGCTGGGCTCACCGGCCACGGCGCGGCACGGCAATAGGCTCTCCGCCGGCGCCATGTTACTGGCCATTATCGCGGCCCTGCTCGACCAGGGGATCGTCGAATACCAGTGGATACTGATAGGCTTCGCGGTTGGCGCCATCATTGGTGCTGCGGCGGCTCGCCTGGTTGAAATGACGTCCATGCCGGAAATGGTTGCCCTGTTCAACGGTTTCGGTGGACTGGCCAGTCTGCTGGTGGGTTGGGCAGCGCTGAACCCCGGTGCCGGCACTTTCACCCTGGTCACCATCGTGCTGTCGATACTGATCGGTGGACTGACCTTCACCGGTAGTTTGATTGCCTACGGCAAGCTCAGCGAAACCATCGGCAGTGGTGCCGTGATGTTTCGCGGCCAGCAAGTGGTCAACAGCCTGATCGTGCTGGGCATCCTGGTTTCCGCGGTGATGTTCACTCGGGAGCCCGGCAATGCCCAGTGGCTGTACCTGGTTATCGGCCTGGCGCTGCTGTTCGGCATCATGGTGGTGATTCCCATTGGCGGGGCGGATATGCCGGTGGTGATCTCTCTGTTGAACAGCTACTCCGGGCTGGCCGCCTGTGCCGCCGGATTCGCTGTCAACAACAATATTTTGATCGTAGCGGGCGCGCTGGTTGGCGCCAGTGGCATCATCCTCACCCGGATTATGTGTAAGGCAATGAACCGCTCGCTGGGGAATGTGCTGTTTTCCGGGTTTGGGTCGGTCAGCTCCGAGACCACCGAGGTGGAAGGTGAGATCAAACCCATCTCAGTGCAGGACGCCTACTATGTACTGGAGGCGGCCTCAAACGTGGCCATTGTGCCCGGCTACGGCATGGCGGTGGCACAGGCGCAGCATGTGGTGAAAGAGTTGCAGGAACTGCTGGAGAATAATGGCTGTGACGTCAACTATGGGATCCACCCGGTTGCGGGTCGAATGCCGGGCCATATGAATGTACTACTGGCAGAGGCCGATGTGCCCTATGACCAGTTACTGGAAATGGATGATATCAATCCGCGTATGGAAACCGTCGACGTGTGTATTGTGATCGGCGCCAATGACGTGGTGAATCCAGCGGCGCGGGAGGTAGAATCCAGCCCGATCTATGGCATGCCGATCATAAATGTGGATCAGGCCCGCACCGTATTCGTACTCAAGCGTTCCATGGCATCCGGATTCGCCGGCATTGAAAACCCCTTGTTTTACAAGGACAACACCCGCATGTTGTTTGGTGATGCCAAGGAATCCATTGGTGGGCTGGTGCGGGAGTTTGATTGAGGCCCACAATACCGGGCTACTCTTGCAGGATCAGGGTTTCGCCGATTTGGTGCGCCTCGATATCGCTATCGCAGAAGGGAAAACGCAGCCACTCCTTGTTGGAATACAGGCGACTCTGGTCGGCGTAATGGTCTGAGGCCGGATCGCTGGAGTTAGACGTGGTGAGGATCACATCGGCCAGCGGACAGTCGCTCTCATCCCAGGTGACCGCCTGTATATAGGAATTACCGCTGCCGGGGTTGATGTAGCCACCTTCCTGCAGACCGACTTCGATAGCACCGAATACGCCCATCTTGCCATCCCCACCGTGGAGGGGTACGCGCTCCTGGTTGCGTTCCAGCACCTGTACCTCGCCCCAGGGCGTGTCCAGCCCTACATCGGCAGCATCCAGTTCCAGCACGGCGTCGCTGAGGGCATTGATCATCAGGTTGTGATTGCTCTCCAGGTCCGTGTCGATCCCGCGCGGCGTCAGGATGGGATCCTGGGGGTCGAAATCCACGCGCCAGAAATCGTCATTCTCTACTACATCCTGAAAACCCACGCCGGTGGCGGCACGCACTTTTTCCCAGAATTCGGTGAACACCTGTGCGCCGCGACTGTCGAGGTTGACGCGCCGGTCCCACTGGGCCAGCACGGCGCAGGCTTCCAATGCTCGCGACGGCACGCTGTCGGGCTGCCCAATGATGACTTCTATGCCAGCGCAGATGCTCAACACATCGTCCAGTACCAGCTCCGCCGCATGGACGCGATTGTCGTACATCAGCTGCTTCAGGGTGTCCAGCGTGAATTTGGGTGATTCATCGAAGCCATCGTTGCCGGCCAGGCGCTGCGCGATCATGATGTGGTTAATACGGGTACGCAGGAACTGCTGCTGATTCTCGTGACCGACGGGACCCATGATCACCGGGAATCCGGTCAGGGGGTTGTTGGCATCGCTGAGCCAGTAGCTGTTATTGCTATTGGCCACATAGTGGGTGGTGCGCAGTTGCGGCAGGGAGCTGGCGCCATAAACATTGGAACCGGGCGGCGCCTCCGGATCGTCCCCCCATTCACATTCTGAACGAGAACCGTTGAGCGCGATGATGACATTGGAGGTCTGCTCTGCCAGCAGCGGACCGATAAGGCCGTCGATGCAATCCACCAGCTGTTGTGTGGTGACAAAAGGGATGGTGGATATTTCACCGTAAAAGGCGTCGCCGTGGCGATCCGCCGCCAGGTCGTGGAAAACGGGATTGCCAATGATTGCCAGCGCTTCGACATATTCGTCCAGGTTGGTCGCCTGTGCTTTGGTAATCCACTGTTCCAGACCGCGAATCGCGGTGCTGGTGTTGGCGTCCCGCATCGCCAGCACGGTGCCGGTGAACATGGGCCAGCCATCGAATAACGGAGAGATGTCCTTGAGATTCATGATGGGGCCGTAGTGCGAGGTGTAAAAGGTTTGCCCGCGGGTCTCCAGACTACCATCAGCGAGTAGCACCTCAATCTCAATGTCTTCAGCTACGATGTCGCGCCACTCGCCGTCGTAGTCGTACTGTAGTGGATTTTCCGGGTTCAGGGTCAGC
>JAPUKZ010000384.1 GCA_027295405.1 Gammaproteobacteria bacterium | reverse complement strand
GCTGGAGTACGTGGTCAATGAGAGCCTCATCGGGCAGGGCGATAAAATCAAGGCGACCACGATCGCTATCGAGGTGTTTGGTCGAGGGGTGGATTTCGACCAACAGAACGACCCGATTGTCAGGGTAGAGGCGGGCCGACTCCGGCAACGTCTTGCCGATTACTACAATGAGTCGGGACGGCATGATCCCGTTCTTATCGATATCCCCAAAGGCGGGTACCGCCCCCGGTTTGCCGCCAGGGATATTGTTGTATCCGGTGCCGCGGGTATCGAGGGAGCCCCGGCGCAATCCCGAGGCAATCTCCCGCTGGCTATCGCAGCTGGAATTATCGCGCTGCTGCTGGTCACTGTCAGTGTGCTGCTCTACAAGCAGAATAACGTGGAGATGGATGAGGACAGAGCGTCTACCGAGTTCACCCTTACTGCGCCCAAGGGTAAGCCCTTTATTGTGGTCATTCCAGTAGCAGCGACTTCGGCGGACGAAGAATCGGCACGCCTGGCGACAGGCTTGGTTGAATCCCTGATCACCGATCTAAGTAAACTCTCGGGCCTTTCGGTGATGGCCCATGCCTCGGTGCTGGAGGCGCGACAGCGAGACGAGCCCTATAGCATCATTGATTTCAGGAACGATTTTGGTGTCACCCACCTCCTCAGGGGGACGGTGGAGAGAGAGGGAGACAGGGTCGTGCTCAACGTGCAATTGATTGATGCCCGCACGGCCACCGTCCTTTGGGCAGAGCGAATGTCCCGCTCACTGGACAAGATTATTGACCTGGAAGAGGAACTGGCGCTGGCAATTGTTAACGAACTTGCCGTGCATTTACAACCCGGGGAGCGCGAGCGACTCTCCCAGTATCATGCCAGCAACTCTGAAGCCTGGCTGTTGTATCGCCAGGGACTGATAACCATCATGCCGCCCCGGGATCTGGCCCGGGTACAGGCAGCCAGGCAGTTGTTCCAACGTGCCATGGAACTCGATCCCACTTTTGCGGGCGGGTATGTGGGGCAGAGTTTTTCCCATACCGCCCGGGTCTTGTTTATGAACACATCGCAGCCAGAGCTCGAGCTGAAAAATGCTATTACGATGGCGCAAAAAGCTATTGCTCTGGACGAGAATTTTGGTGGAGGTTACGCCGTGCTCGCCTTTGCCCAGGTACTTGGAGCCGATGCCGAGGAGGCTTTACGGAATGCCGAGAAGTCGGTGGCTATTCAACCGGGCGATGCGTTTTCGCAGTTTATTCTCGGTTTGAATCTGATTATCGCCAAACGGCCTGAGGAGGGTATTGCTCATTTACAGGAGGCATTGCGGCTTGACCCGCTGGAGAGCCGCACGCCCTATCTGAATGTCATAGGAATTGGTTACTACGTGGCTGGGGATTACAGCAAAGCGCTGAGAACTATCGAGTACAACTACGAAAAGGGTGGGCCACGCGGGCCACACATGGATGTATTCCTCGCGGCATCCAGTGCTCAACTTGGGCAAAGGATAGACGCGCAGAGGATGGCCGAGGGGATGCAGCAAAAATATCCGGGGTTTCCGTTCAAAGCCTGGCTTTCAACGTGGCTGAGGGATGATGGGGTGTTACAGCAGACCCTAGCCTGAATATTTCACCAAAAAGAACGACGGAATCGTTTAAACCCCTTAAAATATAGTTGCGAAACAAATATCCAGGGACGATTCCGCCGTGACAGAATGCTACCAAACTTTGATCGAATTTCCACCTGTTAAACGCCATAAAGTTGAAGCCGATTTCAGCGGTGGCGACATCACCAGCAACGCCGGTATTCCCTTGCTTGCTCAAGTTGACAAGCACATGAATCTGACCCGCTCGGTTGCACGGGTGATAGCTGATCCCCGGCGTAAAGCCAGTTGTGACCATTCGCTGGCGGAACTGCTCAAGCAACGTATTTATGCACTGGCACTGGGCTACGAAGACTTGAACGATCATAATGAGTTGCGCCACGATCTGGCCCTGCAAACGGCCACGTCCCGAGTGGAGACTCTGGCCAGCCCTGCCACGTTGTGTCGACTGGATCAGCGTTCAGATCGTGAAGCTGCGGTCGCCATCCACCAGATTCTTTTCCAGCAGTTTGTGGATGCTCATGACCGTCCACCGAAGCGCTTGATTCTGGATTTTGATGCGACAGATACGCCGTTGCATGGCGATCAGGAAGGCCGGTTTTTCCACGGCTATTATGACCATTACTGCTTTCTGCCCCTGTATGTGTTCTGTGGCCGTCACTTGCTGGTGAGTTACCTGCGTCGCAGTAATATCGACGCGGCGAAGCACAGCTGGGCTATCCTGTCGTTACTGGTCAAGGCCCTGCGCCAGCACTGGCCCAGGGTGGAAATCATCTTCCGGGGTGACAGTGGTTTCTGTCGCTGGAAGATACTGCGCTGGTGTGATCGCCACCGGGTGCGCTATATCGTGGGTGTGGCACAGAATAAGCGATTAAAAGCCAGGTCGGCTCCGTGGATAGATTTGGCGGAAATGCAGTATGAACTGACCCAAAAGAAACAGCGGCTATTTGCCTCAATTTACTATGGCGCCCGCAGCTGGGACAAACCGCGCCGGGTAATCGTCAAAGCCGAACATAGCTCTCATGGTGCCAACCCCCGGTTTGTTGTGACCAACCTGCCACAGTCGGATCGATTCCTGTATGACAAGGTTTACTGCGCCAGGGGCGACATGGAAAACCGCATCAAGGACCAGCAACTGGACTTGTTTGCCAAGCGAACCTCCGCGCACCGCTGGTGGCCCAATCAGTTCCGTCAATTGCTGTCGGGCTTGGCTTACACCTTGTTTGAAGGGCTGCGGCGCAAGGCGTTGGAGAACACCGCTTT
>JAPUKZ010000383.1 GCA_027295405.1 Gammaproteobacteria bacterium | reverse complement strand
ACTTTCGCGGTATTATTATCTCGAGGCCGCATGAGTTTTTTGACCACACGCCATACCCGATCAGACTGTGCGGGCTTTCACCCGGGCCGGGGACCGCCACCGTTGGAATTCTTTGCTTGAGCGTAGTTTCACACGGCTTGTTTCACCCATAAAAAGGCGCTGAAGAGCACGGCGTTGAGTCAGTCTGGTTCACGTCTGTGTGGTGCGCGACATTGATGCGGGAATGAGTTGAAGATCGAGCGCCAGGGTTAACCAAACGGGGATGTGTTTTCCGCAATGGGCGTGATCAGCAAACCCCTGAGGGGACTTCAGGCTTCGACGGGTGGTTTATTCGTACTATACTCAGACTACGCTTCCAACTGTCGGACGCGTCGCGGTGCGGCGGTGTTTTCCGCCCGGGAGTCGTTTGTTGTACCTGAAGGACAAGCCGATACCCTCACACTAGATAGGAGTCACATATCATGAGAACCATTGTATTGGGCGTGATGCTGTTGTTTTCGTCATTCGCGCTGGCGGATGTACTGGAAGTTAATATCTGGAAATCGATGCCCGGGAAGAACCAATTGACCATGCAGTACGGACAGGAAGCGCGCGCGATCATGGAGAAAATGGGCGCGGATGTAATCATAGGCGCTGATTTGGAGGGGCGCCTGCATGTTGCGACTGGGTTCAAAAACTGGGCTGCCTGGGCCAGGTTCGGCAGCAAGATGGACAACAGCAAAGAATGGGCAGCGTTCCTGGAGAAAATTGCTGCAAATCCCTCCGCTGAGCGTGAGGACCACTATCTCCTGAATACACCGGCACCGGGCAGGGTAGGCAAGGTGTACCAGGTGTTCATCTTTGAACCTGAGCTCGGTCGCGGCGGGGACCTTGTCCAGAGTGGTATGCAGGCCAAGACCATACACGAGAAGGCTGGGGCGAGGATCACGATTCACGTCGACCAGCTAGGAAAAATGCACTACCTGATGTCCTTCGATAGCTGGGATGCCTGGGGCAAATTCCAGGATACGCCGAATCCCGAGTTTCAGGCCTTTATGCAGGCGCAGGGTAAGGACCCCAAAGCCAGGCTGGTCAAGGTCTACACGGCAAACTCCTTGTAAATCAACGGGGATGGGCATGGGACCGTGCCCATCCTCCCGTGCTTTCATCTTGCCAGCGGCACCAGCAGCAGCTCGATTCTGCGATTGCGGGCGCGACCCTCGGCGGTTGAATTCGCCTCGCTGGGCCGTGACTCACCGTACCCGATAATCACGATGCGTTGGGCTGCAATGCCGCCGTCGATCAGGTAGCGAGCAACGGATTGTGCGCGCCGCTCTGAGAGCTTTTGGTTGTACTCTTCTTCGCCGCTGTCATCGGTATGACCAAAAATAGAAATCTGTGTATTGCGATATTCTTCCAGCACCCCGGTGATTGAGGCCAGTGCGTCCTGAACGCCGGGCTTGAGTTGCGACTGGTTGCTGTCAAAGGCATCGCTCCCTGCTATCAGCAGAGTAAACGTGCTCCCCTCGCGCTTGATGCTGACGCTATCGTCGCGCACTTGCTGTGTCAGCCGCGCCTCCAGAATATCAACGTCGTAGCCGACCTCGCTGTTGTCGAGGACATCGCCACTGGTCTCCAGTAACGCGTGTCGGTGGCTGGCTCGCGCATTTGCGTCGTTGGCGGGATCCAATACTGCGACCTCGGTTTGTGGCGAACTACTGGGTTGTGGGGGTGGCGCAGGTGTGGTGGGCGCATCCGTACGGGTCCACACCGGTTGTGCCGATTCCACGGCCACGGGTTCCTGTTCGGCCACCGGCGGGGTTGCAGAGCAGGCGGCAAGCCAGAGCAGCAGACCGGCGAGGAAGACCATCTTGACGCGTTCGCACGTTCCCATGCTAGGCAGACTGCGCATCGGCAGGTTTTTCGCGCGTGGCGGTTTCGCGCCCAAACCCTTGTCCTGGTTCGTTATGGGCGGCGAAAAAATCCCGAAACTCACTCGCGGGAATGGGCCGACTGAAGAGAAAACCCTGACCATATTCCACACCCTGATCAACCAGCCAACTGGCTTGCTGCACAGTCTCGATGCCTTCGGCGACGATGTCCAGCGCCAGGGATTTGGCCATGTCGATCACATGGCCGATGACGTGATTGGTGACCGCCTCAGTGCCGATGGCGTCGACGAAGGACTTGTCGATTTTCAGGGTATCCAATTCAAAAGTTTCCAGGTAGGCCAGGCTGGAATAGCCGGTACCGAAATCGTCGACGGCAACCTGGTGACCGCGCCTGCGGAACTCGCGTATCAGTTTGCGTGACTGGTCCGTATTCACCATCGTGCGCTCGGTGATTTCCAGCTTGACACTGGTCGCCGCCACAGCATTCTGCTGCAGGCTGTCGGTCAGTGCCCGCATGAACTTATCGCTTGTCAGATCCTCCGGTGCCAGGTTGACATTAATACAGAGCTGCGGCTGGTCGCGCAACAGTGCTCCCAGGTCGCGCAAGGTAGCCGCCAGCATGGCGAGCGTTATCTCCGGCACCAGGCCAGTCTCTTCGGCGATGGGGATGAATAATCCCGGGCGTACCATCTCTCCGTCTTCCCGAATCCACCGGGCCAGGACTTCAGCCCCGACGCAGCGGCCGGTCGAAAGCTCTACAACAGGCTGGTAGTAAGCTGCTATACGACCATTTGCCAGGGCCTCGCGGAGTTGCGTAGGCAAGCTGAGCCGGTGCCGAGAGTACCTTAAAACGAGATAGATCCAGGCCGCGGATAGAACCAGGGCCAGGCCCGTGGCAGCCAGGAGCATCGGCAAGTAGCGGTCCCAGAAGCGGTCGATGGATTCCACCGCAACAATATCGATGGAGAATATGGTGCCCAGGGAGAAGCGGGATACCAGGCGGCTGTTTTGCCGATCTATCGTGAGTCCCACAGCTACGCTATCCGGATGCGGGATGTCCGCTTCTGGAGCGGTTTTTGCCATCGGCAAACCCTCCACCCAGAGGCCGGCCTGGCGGCCCTGCACCGTTGTCGCTTCCAGCAGCATACGTGGATCAATGGCCACATCGTGATCCCCGTAACGCATCAGGAACAATTGCACACCGCCGACATTAGTCTGTGAACTCGGCCACCAGGCAATCACGCCGGAATCATAGATACGATCGGCACGGGAGGGCTTGAGCTCTATAGCCTGTATGTAGCCGACACCGCAGAGGCGCTCCGCAGCTCGCCAGTAGCCTATCGCCCGGATATACGGCTTGGCGATGGCAGCCTTATGCATGGCGCTAATATGGCCATCGGAGCACCCGCGCAGAGAGGAACTGTTAAAAGCGTCGAGCATGTCGCGAGCATCGGCGATAATCTGCTCGGTACGTTCACCCAGGGCCTGGGCAAGCTCCGCCACTCTCTGTTCCTCGGTTTGGATGGACTCCCGCCAGAGAACCCAGCTAATCAGGCCGAATAACACCAGCGCGCCGGCAATGGCGGCCAGTGAGAAACCGACGAAAGCTGTTTCTGTTGTTTGCAGGGTTCTGGTCAGCATAACTATGTTTTACAGCAAGACGTATCGCAAGGGGTGGCTCACACTAGAGTTGGACCGCGAGAAACTAGGCTAGCTGCTTAAGCAGGTTTTCCAGCTTGAGCTGATCGGCGTAAAAGGTGCGTATCCCTTCACTCAATTTTTCGACGGCCATCGCATTTTCGTTGTGATTCCATCTCAAATCGGCCTCAGAGTAGTGCAGAGCCTTTGTTTCTTCGCTTGCTGCGGCCGGGTCTATATTTATAACAGTGCCGTCAGCTTGTAACTTGATTTCCAGGTCACCTGTGTCATTTTTAAGCTCATCCAATAGCTGCGGGCTGATG
>JAPUKZ010000382.1 GCA_027295405.1 Gammaproteobacteria bacterium | reverse complement strand
CTACGGCCTCGAACTTCCTATAGTGCCGCTGGAGATCTGGCGACAGACCGGCCGGCATCCCCGCGGCCTGGCCGATCGTATGCACTTCTCCATGCCTGGCTGGCGGGATTTCCTTCGGAACTCCGGGGCCGTTGTTGGATCTGGTCGCTACCCGGCTGGGCGCATCGTGGACCATTTCCGTAGCCGGATCCTCGGACGGAAGCAGTAGCAATGTCGCATCCGCCTCGTGACTCCCTCCTTTGGGTCCACGACTAGACGCAATCGCTCTGATATCCTAGACGCATGCCCAAGAATCGCCATACCCGATCTCGCGAAGAAAAAACTGAAGAACTCGTCACCATTGCACTGCGGCTCTTCCTCGAGAAGGGCTACGACGGAACCACGATGGCTTCTATCGGGGCCGAGGCCGGCATCGCGACGAATGTCGTCCACTGGTATTTCCCTACCAAGGATCAGCTTTTCGTAGCCGCCCTCGAATCGTATCAGAGTGAGAGCCTGAAGGAACTCATGGAGCGCCCGGTTGAGTCACACCCGGACGCTGACGATCGGCAGCTACTCGCGGAGCGGATTACGGGCCTGGTCTGGCGCCTGGTCGGTATATCTAGCCTTATCGCGGCGGTTCACCAGAAATCACACGACTCATCGATTGTGGCGGAGTTTCGCGAGAAGACCCAAAAGCGCCACGCTGACTACATCCGTGAAGCAGTAGACCGATGCCACGTACCGAAGGCAGAAAAGAAGCTGGTGGTTGAGGTGCTCATTTCTGCATTCGAGGGACTTGTCATGCACCGCGCCAGCGAGACGAAGACGAAACGCACGATGACGTTCCTGGTCGAGAAGCTCACAGCCGGGGCTCCTGACAAATACGCTGGCTCTACTATCAGTTAAAGACCCCACATCCTGTCCGATGACAGCGGCGGCAACTGCGATGGTCAACTACTATTGGATTGAGTGAGGGTTACGGTGAAAATCCAGGAACAACCATAATAGGAAAATAATTTTTTAATGCCCAGCTGTAATGTTTGTCTCTACTCAAACACCCCGTTCAAGCACTGGAGAAAAGGTAGCAGACGTCCTATCGGGACGGTACAACCCAGGTGGCTTTCGATAGGACAGGCTACTCCGGTTCAAAAATGAATCAAAAACTCGCGTAGAGAAACACAATCCAGTTTTCCTCATTGATGAAACCCGTGCCCCAGGATTCCCAGCGGAGATCCAGCCCGCGCGCCTGAATTTGCTCCAGACTCATACCGGAAGATTTCATACCGCCCACCTCGGCCCGGGTCTCCACCAGCATGTCATGATAGCGCTGCAAGTCGGCCTTGTTAGCCAGCGCGCCGTGACCGGGCACAATCACGGTATCGGCATCCACTTTTGCCAATATCGCCGCAACGTTGGCCGCATAGTTGCCCGCGTGCCCGCCGGAGCCCATATCGACAAAGGGAAAACGATCTTTGAAGAAATGATCGCCCATGTGTACCACATTGTCAGTAGTGAAAAACACGACCGTGTCCCCGTCGGTATGGCCGCGGGGGTAGTGCTGCAACTCGATGGTATTGCCGTTCAGATGCAATGCCATCGAATCACCGTAGCTGACCAGGGGCCAGGCGGTGGGATCAGCGGGTGGGGTTTCGCGACCAAAAAACTTGTTGACCTGAAGTGTCGACAGGCGTTTCCGAACATTGTCATGCGCAACAATCACCGCCTCACGTTTACCCCAAAACTCATTGTTGCCGGTGTGATCCCCGTGCCAGTGAGTATTCACCACAAAGCGCACGGCTTCATCACTCAGTGCCTTCACTGCCTGCTCATATGCCATCGCGTACTCGCTGTAATCATCATCAACCAGCAATACACCATCGGCCCCGACCGATGCCACCACATTGCCGCCGCGACCCTGCAGCAGGTACAGGGACGGCTTGATCTGAGTGGTGGATACACTGGGTTGCTCAGGCGTTCAAATCGGGGATCAGGTCGCCTTTAAAGCGGGTGATGGCATCCTTGAGCAGCAACTTCCTCTTTTTCAGGCGTTGCAGCAAAAGCTGATCGCGATAGGGGTACTGATACAGTTCCTCAATCTCCTGATCGAGCTTACGATGCTCCTGCTGCAAACGTAATACCTTCGCCGCCAGAGACTCCTGTGCAGAGAACTCTGCAGCAAACTCTTCTGCAACGGGTTCATCGGGTGGGGTTTGTTCACTCACAGTGTCAGGTATAGCTTAAAGCAGTGAAATGAGCAACCAACGCACCTTATACTGTAACGGCCAGACCAGGAGGAACTGCCATGGCAATTGATTTTTCTTTCACCCCCGAAGTGGATGAGGTCAGACTGCGGGTGCGCGATTTTATACACTCGGAAATAGCCCCCAGAATGGAACAGGCGGATGCCGCCGGTGGCGGCCGTACGGAAATGATAAAAGCCATCGGCGAACTGCGCCCCCGCGCCCGGGAGCTGGGCCTGTGGCTGCCCCACATGCCTGCCGACTGGGGCGGCATGGGCTTGCCGGCAACGGCACTGGCCGCGGTTTCTGCCGAGGCCGCCAAGGTTTCCATCGGCCCCTACATCCTCAACTGCCAGGCCCCGGACGAGGGCAACATGCATACGCTGCTGCATTTCGGCACCGAGCAACAAAAAGAGCGCTACCTGCGACCGTTGTGCGAGGGCCGCAGCCGCTCCTGTTTCTCCATGACCGAGCCGGAAGTTGCTGGCTCCGACCCCACCCTGCTGCAAACCCGGGCCGAGTTGGATGGTGAGGAGTGGGTGATCAACGGCCACAAGTGGTTTACTTCCGGCGCCCGCGGCGCCAAATTCGCCATTGTGATCGCCTGCACCGATCCGGATGCCGAAATTCCGCAAGCGCGAAATACGGCGTTTATTGTCGATACAGACATTGAGGGCTTCGACATTGTCCGGGATATCGAGACCATGGCCGGCGGCCACAACCACTGTGAAATCTACTACCGCAATGTCAGGGTACCGGCGGGATCGATACTCGGGGAACGGGGCGGCGGCCACAAGTTGGGGCAGGTACGCCTGGGCCCTGCGCGCCTGGCCCACTGCATGCGCTGGATCGGCCAGATTGAACAAGCCCTGGAAATGTTGGTGGAACGAGCCCAGACCAGATTTTCCCACGGCTCCTACCTGTCGGAGAAACAGGGTATCCAGTGGATGATGGCAGACAGCGCGCGGGAGTTGTACGCCGCCAAACTCATGGTCCTGCACTGTGCCTACAAAATGGAAAACGGGCTGGAGTTCAAGCAGGAGGTGTCCATGGCCAAGCACCACGTGGCCAATACCCTGTGGCAGGTGGTGGACCGCGCCGTGCAGGTACACGGGGCACTGGGTTATTCCACCGATACGCCTCTGGCAGCCATGCTGCAGCAGGCGCGCTGGTCACGACTGGCGGACGGCGCCGATGAAGTTCACCAGATGCGCACCGCCGAATTGCTGATGCGGGCGTTTAACGATACCGGATCGATCAATGGCGGTGTGGGAGACCTGCCTATCTAGTCCTGTGGCGGATTGAGCAGTGTGGACCAAACAGCCGCTGCCGGGTCGGCGATGGCCAGAAAATCGGGATTTAATAGAGAATCGCCACGGTTATAGCGCAGGGGCCTGCCCTGCAAATCGAAAATGCCTCCCCCCGCTCCCTCCAGCACCGCCTGGCCGGCCGCGGTATCCCATTCACTGCAGGGCGAAAAACGCGGGTAGAAATCCGCGTCCCCTGCGGCCAACTGACAAAACTTCAGCGCACTGCCCACATAGGCACGTTCCACCTGGCCTACACTTGCGCGTAAAGCCTGCAGGCAGGTCTCGAGTTTTTCCCCACGGTGGCGTCTACTGGTCAAGACCACGGTCGGCAGCGCTGAGCGCAGGGGACGACAGGCAATGGCTTGCCAGTTCCCGCAGGGTTGTTCGCCACTGTGCTGCCAACCGCACTTCCAGGCGCACTTCCAAGCCCCATGCCCGGGAACCCCCAGGTAGATCTCCTGCGCCAGTGGCAATGCCACCAGGCCAAACACAGCTTGGTGGCGTTCAATCAGGGCAATATTAATGGTGAATTCACCGGTGCGCTCCAGGAACTCTGTGGTGCCATCCAGCGGGTCCACCAGCCAGTAGCGTTGCCACTGCCGCGCTTGCTCGCGCACCGCGGCCTCGGACTCTTCTGACAACACCGGCAGGGCAAAAGGCTGCAGCCCCTCCAGCAATAGGTGATGGGACGCCAGATCTGCCGCGGTCAGGGGCGAGCTGTCGCTTTTTCTGTCGTGTTCCCCCGCCTGCGCGGAGGCATAATGGCAGAGGATGCTGGCAGCGGCCTCCCGGCATAGCTGCTGCAAGGGCGCTACATACTCAGCGTAAGGGCTTGCAAGGGGCAAGGTTGCTACTCACTGCGCGCAAAACAAGGCTACTATAGCACCTGTAAACACTGGGCCTGTGATTTTCAGATGATCGACTGGGACACTATTGATACGGTATTGCTGGACCTGGACGGCACCCTGCTTGACCTCCATTTCGACAATTACTTCTGGCGGCAACACCTGCCCAGACGCTATGCCGAGATCCACCAGCGGGACGAGAACGACAGCCGCCAACAGCTGCAGCAACGCATGGCAGCGAAACGCGGCAGCCTGGACTGGTATTCAGTGGATTACTGGTCGGAACAACTGCAGTTGGACATTCCCGCCCTGAAACTGGAAATCCAGCATATGATCAGCCTGCGCCCCTATGTGGAAGAGTTTCTGCGCCGGCTGCACCATTCGCGGCAGCAAGTGTTGTTGGTGACCAATGCGCACCGCAAAAGCCTGGATATCAAACTCGCCCGGACTGGAATTCAGCGTTGGTTTGATGCCATCGTGGTTTCCCACGACCTGAGAGTTCCCAAGGAAGACCCCCAATTCTGGCATTATCTGCACGCCCGGCACCCCTATCGAGCTGAACGAACTCTGCTGATCGACGATACTGAAAGCGTCTTGCAAGCGGCGAGCCGCTACGGCATCGCACACCTTATGACCGTGCTGCAACCGGATTCCAGGCTGCAGAAACGGCTGGACACCCGATTTCCGGGCATTCATCATTTCGACGAAATCATGCCCGCAAAGCAACGCAGATGAGTGACAAGGAAAAATTAAGACTGGACAAGTGGCTGTGGGCGGCACGGTTCTTCAAGACCCGCAGTCTCGCCAAACAGGCGATTGAGGGCGGCAAGGTGCAAATGCACGGCCATCGGGTCAAAGTCGGCAAGGAGATCCGCGTCGAGGACCAACTCAGCATCCGCCAGGGCTGGGACGAACGGGAAGTCACGGTGCTGGCACTCTCCGCGCAACGCCGCGGTGCCCCCCAGGCGCAGCTACTGTATCGGGAAAGTGAACAAAGCGTGGTACGGCGGGAACAAGCCGCGGCGGCGCGCAGGGCCGCTGGCGGCATGCTGCAACGGCCGGAAACCCGACCCACTAAAAAGCAACGCCGGCAAATACACCGTTTCAAGGCAGAGCAGTAAGCCGTGTCAACGCCCGTGGATTTTACCCGCAAGTTTGTGTTCGAACAGGCCGACGTGCGCGGCGAATTTGCTCGCCTGCACGAATCCTTCCGTCAGATTCTGGAGATTCACCAGTACGCACCCGCCGTGGGCAAGCTGATCGGCGAATTTCTGGCTGCCAGCGTACTGCTCAGCACGACCATCAAGTTTGAAGGCCGGCTGATTTTGCAGGCTGAGAGCAGTGGCGAGATTCCCCTGATTATGGCCGAGTGCAGCAGTGATCTGCAGGTGCGCGCTATTGCCCGCGGTGCCGAGCAGGCCACCAGCCAGGAATTTGGCAGCCTGCTGCGCAATGGCCGCCTGGCAATCACGATTGAGTCTGACGCCGGGCAACGCTACCAGGGCATTGTTCCGCTGGGCGGGGCGGGACTAGCGAGCTGTATTGAACACTACTTTGAAAACTCTGAACAGCTGCCCACCCGACTGTGGCTGGCCAGCGATACGCAACGGGCCAGCGGCCTGCTGTTGCAACAACTACCGGCCCATCTGGTGAGTGATGCGGAGGCCCGGGCCAGGCACTGGGAGCAACTTCACACCTTAGCCGATACCGTGACGACCGGGGAGCTTCTGGAACTTGAACACGAACGCCTGCTCACCCGGCTATTCCTTGAGGACCCGCTAAAGCTGTTTCCCGCAGCATCCGCCGCGTTCGCCTGTAGTTGTTCACGCCAGCGCTGCCACGACGCCCTGACGGCGATCTCCGCCCGGGAACTGGAGGAAATCCTGACCGCGCAGGGTCATATCAGCATGGATTGCGAGTTCTGCAACCAGCGGTATCTGTTTGCGCGGGACGACCTCAGGGAGCCACTGGATACTGACGCTGCGCACGCCGTGCACTGAGATCATAAGTATTGCCTAGCGCACGAAAATTCCCTCTTATCTTCGCTTACAGGGTGTATTCTGACATAATGGCGCGCCCTAAAACTTGCAGGATTACGGGCAGCGCCTCACCGATACCGGCGCCCTGCTGGTAACCACCGGCAAGCGCACCGGCCGCTCGCCCGCGGACCGGTTCATCGTTCGCGAGGCCAGCACCGAAGAAAATATCGATTGGGGTTCGGTTAACCGCCCCTTTGAGGCCGACAAGTTCGAGGCACTGTGGGAGCGGGTTGAGAGCTATCTGGCGGAAAAGGATCGTTTTGTGAATCATCTGCATGTGGCAGAGCATAGCGAGCACTATCTGCCCGTCAAAGCAGTCACCGAAACCGCCTGGCTGGGTTTGTTTGGTCGCAATATGTTTATTCGTCCGCCCAGGTACAACCCGAAAAGCAAACCCGAGTGGACCATCTTCAACGCGCCGGGGTTCGTCTGTGATCCCCAGCGCGACGGCACCAATTCCGATGCTGTGGTGATATTGAATTTTGGCCAGCGCAAGGTGCTGCTGGCGGGAATGCGCTACGCGGGAGAGATGAAAAAGGCCATGTTTTCCGTGCAGAATTTTCTGCTGCCGGAAAAGGACGTGATGTCCATGCACTGTTCGGCCAATGTGGGGGAGGACGGCGATACCACGCTGTTTTTCGGCCTCTCGGGGACCGGCAAGACTACCCTCTCAGCGGACCCGGAACGCTACCTGATTGGCGATGACGAGCACGGTTGGGCCAAGGGTGCCGTCTTCAACATCGAAGGTGGCTGCTACGCCAAGACCATTGATCTCAGCCAGAAAAATGAACCCCTGATCTGGGACGCGATTCGCTTTGGTGCGATTGTTGAAAACGTGGTCATCGATGCGGAGCATCACCGGGCGGATTATTCCGATACCAGCCTGAGCGAGAACGGTCGCTGCTGTTACCCCCTGGAGCATGTGGAAAAACGGGTTCTGGAAAATGCGGCCGGGGAGCCCAAAACTGTGATCTTCCTGACCTGCGATGTCACCGGCACCCTGCCCCCGGTCTCAATCCTGTCCAAGGAAGCCGCCGCCTTTCACTTTCTCAGTGGCTATACCGCCAAGGTGGGATCCACCGAAGTTGGCGCTGAGGCCGGCATTAATCCGACTTTCTCCACCTGTTTCGGCGCACCTTTCATGCCCCGCCCCGCCGGGGACTATGCCGAACTGCTGATGAAGCGGATAGAGGAGTTCGGCAGCCAGGTCTATCTCGTCAATACCGGTTGGACCGGTGGTTCCGGCGCACCGGGGGGAAGCGGTTCGCGCTTCCCGATTCCGATTACCCGAGCGGTGGTGACCGCGGCCCAGAATGGCAGCCTCAAGGGCGTGGAAACCGAACACCTGGATACCTTGAACCTGGATTTCCCCAGGGCCATTCCCGGCGTGGACGCCAGCTACCTGGACCCACGCAGCGGTTGGGAAAATGGAGCGGCCTATAACGAACAGGCCGGCAAGCTGGCGCAACTGTTCCAGGACAACATCAAGAACTTTGAAGTGAGCGAGGCCATAATCCAGGCCGGCCCCAGGGTCTAGGCCGGATATTTCACCCGTGCGGTTGGAAAGTTAGCGGAGACAAGCTGGAGCCAAGGGTCTCGAGGTTGTTGTCAGAAATTCTCTATTGTGCCAACTCACTACCAAGCATAGCTTGCTGTGTTCCAGGTTTTTCCTGGGATAGCTACTATTGACGGGGTGTCCGGGCTAAGGCGCCGGATCCGGCAGTGGCTCGCTGCCGCCGCTGAAACGGGCCTGGAAACGCTCGCCGAAAAAGTACAGGGATGGCACCAGAATCAAGGTCACTC
>JAPUKZ010000381.1 GCA_027295405.1 Gammaproteobacteria bacterium | reverse complement strand
GATCCAACAACGGCCCCGGAGTTCCGAAGGAAATCCCGCCAGCCAGGCATGGAGAAGTGCATACGATCGGCCAGGCCGCGGGGATGCCGGCCGGTCTGTCGCCAGATCTCCAGCGGCACTATAGGAAGTTCGAGGCCGTAGATAGAGTGGTTTCCGGCAATGAGCATACCGCCGGAGCTCGGCAGATGCTCAGCTCCGATGAGTCTTGGGCTCAGCAGGACTCTCAGTGGGTTGAAGAGTGGATCCATTCGCTCAATGAATGCCATGTCGAACGGTGCGTCGAGGTTCTGGGCGTTGTCTTTGGCCATCTAAATCACCTGCCCCGCGAGGTCGAGTCCAACCAATGAGCGGCCGTAGGCGAGGGCAGAATTGTCAAAGTTCACCATTTCGTGCTTGGCCGCCATGGTTAGGTCGCGAAACGCCCGCTGGAGTGCGCTGTCGTCGAAAGCTGCGCGGCCACCCGCTGCTGCCATGAGACGCTCGCCCGAGCGGCGGCACATCTCAAAAGAGTAGGAAGACTGGAACTTGATCCGGGCTCGGCGCACTTGCGCATCTGCGTCGTCGATGTCTGGCCACGGCTGAAGGAGCTCGAGCGTCTCACCCACCAGAGCCGCCGCCGCAGTGAGCTCCGCACGTGATTCAGCAAGCCGGAGGTGAAGACCGGGACGGTCAAGCTTCTTCTGGCTTGTGTACTTGTCAGACTGACCCAGGAGCAGATCGAGGCTTGCAGCGAAGGCGGATTCACCGATACCGAGCACAGCCGACGAGAGAAGCGTCGACAAACCGGAGACCATAGGGCTGCTATAGATTGCGCTCTCATGGGTGCGGCCCCATTGGGAACTGCCGGCAGCCAGGACGCGGCTATCCATGGCTCGGTGCGACGGCACGAAAATGTCGTGCGCGACCACATCAATGCTACCAGTCCCCCGGAGACCGAGTGTGTGCCAATTGTCGTCCAGGGTGAGGTCTTCTACTGGCACAACGACGTGATAAGGCTGTACGCCATCATCACTTCGCTCCATGCAACCCAAGAGAAACCACTTACCGTGAGCACAACCAGAGTTGAAGGAGAAACGGCCCTGGAGGCGAAACCCATCATCAACGCGGGTCAGGACGCCGCTCGGTGCAAGCGCGCCCGGAGTCACAGCGTCGGGCCCCTCGCGCCATACCTCGTCCTGTGCCGCCGGGTCGAAACTCCCGATAATCCAATCATGCGCGGAGGAGACCATAAGTACCCAACCGGTAGACGCGCACTCGCGTGCGCACTCGAAGACTGCCGCCGCTATGTCGCGGAAGTCCCGCTCCTCTCCACCATAGTGTTTGGGAACGGCCAGCCGCAATAGACCGGCGCTTCGCAACGCGTCCACCGACTCGTCGGACAGGCGCCGCAGGGTCTCGGTCGACTCTCGATTCGCCGCAAGCGCCTGCCTGAGCTCGTCGCTCGTCACTAAACTATCCTCTGTGAATGGGTTACTGGTGTACGTATGTGATTGCATCGTTGGTGCCTCCTTAGGGGTTTTATAAGACCGCGCGGCGGGTTGCTCCGACGGGGCCCAATATTTCTAGATGATGAGTCTAGAGACTTCTAGACTAAAAGTCTAGAAGTATTTTCCTCGCTATGCGAGTAAGCCCCGTGTTACTCGGAACCCGGTCCGGGCGAGCTTATGTTCATTGATCTGGCCTGAGCCGAAAACAGAGGTGTTTAAAGGCAGAGTCCGCACAGGCCCGACATTCTTGATAATTGGGGAACAGGCACAGCAAATCGAGCAGCAGGTGCAACAGGCAGAGAACGCAGCACACGGTACGGGTGCGAAAGGAGCAGTAAGAAGAGCGGCAGCAGCCGCAAACACTCGACCCGGAACGATAAACAGGAATCAGGAATACAGTGGCAAACTGAGCAATACTTGAGACCACACGAAGCGTATCCTCGAGGCGAAACCCGGGTCAATATCCGGTGCACATCAACACCTGGAGTTCAAAGAGGCGGATAGCCCATGGCCAAATTTATTATGATATCCAATTCCCCATTACAGCATCCGCCCGCAGACTACTTTCCAAAAAACAGCGGGCACTGGTTTACGATCTCTGAGGGTGTGGACGCGGGGAAAAAGCTGTTCTACTGCGATCATGTAACCGGGGGTGACGAACCAAAGGCCACGGTAGTTTTTGTGCACGGTAATCCGGAATCCTCGTACACCTACCGCCACATAAGAGATGCGCTGATCGAATCCGGCCATTGCCTGCGTCTGGTCGCGATGGACCACATCGGTTTTGGTCTCTCTGACCAGGCTACGTTCGAGATGGTGGACATGCATCATGCAGACAATCTCTTGCAGCTTGTTCACCACCTGGATCTCACGGACGTGACCCTGGTTGTACATGACTGGGGCGGGCCGATCGGGGTGGGTACTTTTATCCGGGAACCCTTGCGGGTGAAAAACTTGCTGGTGATGAACACCACAGTATTCCCCATGCCCGATGACGGTCTCACCTATACCAATTTTCCGATTGCCTGGCTGCCCTGGAGCAAGACGCCAAAGTTTGTCCCCGACGCCCTTTGGGGCGGAGTAGCCAGCTATGTGGTGTCGCACGGGTCACCCCAGGGAACATTCGGCTTTCTGGCAAATACGGGCTGGTATCTGCTGCTGCACGCGCTCCACCTCATTCCCGAAGGTTCGCCGGAATATGTGTGGTCACAAGCCTTGCGCAGCAAGGCCAACGCCAGGAGCTCGAAGCGCAATGTTCTGCAGACACCCTTTTGGGGTCACGGCTATCGCTATGAAGACCCACTGCACGGTGTACAGGATAACCGGGATTTCTATGCGTATATTCAGCGCACTGTTCCCATCGCCTGGGGACCCCAGGGCCAGAATATCAACACCTGTGGCTACTTCGGCCAGTGGGATGCTTGCGGTAAGGAATCGGTTGTTGCCCAGTGGCAGGAAGCGCTGCCGCAGATGACGGGCAACACCTGGGAATACGCAGATGTCGGCCACTTCATCGAGGAATACAAGGGTCCTGAAATGGCGGAGTCGATACTGGCCATGAATGGACTGTCTGACCGGGACTGAATTTGGCCAGGTACTGACTCAGTAGGAACTTTAAAGGGTGCCCCTCCCAATGGGATGGACTCCTCCTCACCTACGGTCATCAAGCATATTGCTTGCAACCGAGGAGGAGTCCATATATGAATATTCGATCGTCTTGAATTCCTTGACTATTTTCAGCAACCCATGAAGGATGGCAGGCATGTCAATTCTTCGCCTTGTAGTCGCATTTGTACTTTCCTTGTTCAAATCTCAGCGTCAGCTGGTGCTTAAGAATCTGGGGTACTAAGTAGAGTAAGAGGCAGAGCGTAGTCGAACTATTTCTCCGCCTCTTACTCTACTCAGTACCCAATTACACGAATCTCGCTGATATCGGCGCACACCCAGTTCGCTATCTAAGCGCAAACCACTCAGGCTTTGCACCGGGAATCACTCCATAGCCATGCCGATCTGTCTGGACTCCAGTTGTAGCAACAGCTGTTTGGCGGCCAGGCCTCCGGCGAATCCGGTCAGGGAGCCATCGCTGCCAATAACCCGGTGACAGGGTACGACAATCGGGATGGGATTTTTCCCGTTCGCGGCACCGACCGCGCGTACCGCCTTGCGGTTGCCGATGCCGTCGGCGATATCGCGATAGCTGCGTCGCTCACCGAATGGAATAGCCTGCAGGGCCGTCCACACGCGCTGCTGAAACTCGGTACCCTGCGCTGCCAGGGGTAGCTGGAAGGCCTGACGTTCACCGGCGAAGTATTCCTGCAACTGGCGTTCACACTGTTGCAATACTTCGTCATTACTGGCTTCGCCGTCGCTACCGTGCTGGTGTGGGAATTCAATGCGTACCAGGGCCCTACCATTTGATACCAGCCGCAGTTGGCCGAGTGGGGTTTCAAGGATTTTGTAGTGGGTCATTGGGACAGGCTCCTCCATAACAGGTTAGCGGCGTAGGAACGCCAGGGTTTGCAGCTTTGCATCTGACTGAGCAGCTGGCGTTGATCCAGGTTTTCCAGGCTTCCCGCGCGCTGTGCGGCCCTGAGCAGGCCGAGATCGCCGCCGGGAAACACATCCGGGTCACCGAGGCCGCGCATGCCCAGCATGGCGACAGTCCAGGGCCCGATACCCGGTAACTCCAGCAGCGCTGCCCTGGGGTCGTGTTTGGCTGGTTCCGCTTGCTGGCTGAAGTACGCGCACACAGCCCGCAAGGTCCGCTTGCGGGAGTTTGGCATGGGTAGCGCGTCGTCTGGCAACTGAAGCAACTGCGTCGGTTCCGGGAATGTCAGGCCGGGGGCCGGGCCGTTATTGTTGCCGGGTTGGCAGGCGCGGGCCAGTTTTGCACAAACGCCACGCGCCGCTGCCACGCTCACTTGCTGCCCGACGACCGCACGGACAGCCGACTCGAAGGTGGACCAGTGAGTTGGAGAACGTACCCCCGGGGAGGCCTTTATCAGCGTCTTCAGCAGCGGGTGGCGGCGCAGGCTGGCGCCGATATCAGCGGGATTCGCGTCCAGGTCGAACATGCGTCTCACCTGTGCGACCACGCGCATAAGCTGGCCCGGGTCGGGTACATTCAGTTCCAGTTCCAGCAGCGGCTTGCGGGGATGGTGACGCACCCGAATCTGGCCGTATTCAGCGTCCAGACACAAGTTGCGCTGATAGCAGCCAGCGTCAACGGATTCGATTCCGGCAATGGCGTGGCGCTGGAAAAAATCCAGCATCCCTTCCCAGTCATAGGGTGGACGGTAGCTCAACTGCAACACGATACCGCCGGCGGACTGCGCTGAGCGGCGTGCGCGGCGGCGCAGTTCGCTGGGACTGCAGCCAAATTTTTCGCGGCTGGCGGCGTTGAACCTGCGCAGGCTGCCGAAGCCGCTGGCGTAGGCGATTTCCGCAACCGGCAGCGTTGTTTCCAGTAACAGTTTCTGGGCGAAATGTACGCGCTGGGTTTGCGCGACAACCGAGGGTGAAACGCCGAGTTGCTGTTGAAACAGCTTGCGCAGATAGCGCTCACCGACTCCCAGGCGGGCGCTTAACTGTGCCGCCGAGTGCTCGTTGAGGGCACCTTCGCCGATGAGCCGCAGAGCCCGCTGTACCGTGGTTGGGGTGCCTTGCCAGGCGGGGCTGTCCGGCGCGGATTCAGGGCGGCAGCGCAGGCAGGGTCGAAATCCGCTATGGGCGGCTTCGGCGGCGGTGCGGTAGTAGCGTACGTTGCTCTCCCGGGGTGGCCGGGCCGGGCAAATCGGGCGACAGTAGATGCCGGTGCTGGTTACCGCAAGAAAAAACTGGCCGTCGAAACGCGGATCCCGTGACAGGCGCGCCTTGCGGCAGATAGTTGGGTCAAGTGTTTGCATGCCGCCTAATATAGCCCCGATTACGGTGCTGCACTAGCCGTAATCGGCCCTCTACTTTTTACTTGTTTTGCGGGAACTTTCGGCTAGGATGGCGTGACCGAAAGGGAGACCACTATGCGAAGATTATTGACCACATTACTGCTGGGGCTGATGTTGGCAGCGTGCCAGTCGGCGTACTACGAAGCGGCTGAAGTAATGGGCCGCCACAAGCGCGACATCCTGGTGGACCGGGTCGAAGCGGCCCGCGATTCCCAGGCTGAGGCGGAAGAGCAATTCCAGTCGGCCCAGGAGCAGTTACTGGCCCTGATAGAATTTGATGGTGGCGAGTTGCGCGACATGTACGAAGACCTGGCTGATGAGTACGAGGCCTCGGTCGCTGCTGCAGAAGAGGTTAGCGAACGTATAGATGCCATCGAGCATGTGGCGGAGGCACTGTTTGACGAGTGGGAAGAGGAAATAGAAGAATTCTCCAACCCGCGTTTCAAGGCGGACAGTCAACGCAAGTTGCGTGATACCCGGCACCGCTACGGCGGTTTGATAAAAGCCATGCGCAAATCGGAACAGCGCATGGAACCGGTGCTGGTAGCGTTGAATGACAATGTTCTATATCTCAAACACAACCTGAATGCGCAGGCGGTGGCGGCCCTGAAAGTGGAATTTGGCCAGATCGAAAAGGATATCGACCTGCTGATACAGGACATGCGCAAGGCTATTGCCAGCTCCAATGAATTCATAGAAAGTATGCAGCAAA
>JAPUKZ010000380.1 GCA_027295405.1 Gammaproteobacteria bacterium | reverse complement strand
CCTGCTCCTCCTCCCCGTACTGAAAGCGGCCGGTGATACAGTCGTGGTTCAGGTTGAACAGATCGGTAACATGCTCCACAGCCAGCATCTGGCCGCTGTTCCTGTCTTTCAAAAGCATAATCCTCTCCCATTGTCATTGCGACGGCTTGCAACAAGATGAAGCCTGAAAAGGCAGTTCACCTCCTTATAACTTAGTCAAATATTGGGCATCAGCGAAGTATCGTTCTGAGCTTAGAATCATGTCCTTAAGTCTGATTGGCTATAAACAGTTCACGCCAGGGAGCTGGCGGCTGGATTGCCGGGCGGATGCATGCCGGCCACGTCAGCGTATTCGATTCCCAGTCTATCCAGCGCATTGGCTGCCTGCCGGGCCCGGTTGACAAGCGCGCTATAGCTGTAGCGGCACAGGCTACCGTCCAGCATCCGAGCCACCACCTCGGTTGCTGTCCTTTCGGGCATTTGTCACCGTCACTAGCGATTCATACAGCGGTGAATTCAGCAACGGGTTGATTTATTGTGATATGGTGTTATATTTAACCATAACACCTATGAGATGCCTGGAACACACTATGAAGCGAGTCTTCCCATTACTGTGCGCGCTAGTGCTTGCCCCGGCAAGCGTGGCCTCTGAGGAGTGCAGAGTCGAGCTGCGCAACGATTTTCGGGTCAGCAGCAAATCCCTGGAGGTGTCTTCCGGGGGTACAACGCTCTATGAAATTCGCCAGGGCGGTCAGCTGAAGGTGCGCGGTGAAGCGGTGGATTTGAACAGCGAACAGCGCACCCTGGCCGAACGGTACGCCGGCGATGTCGGCGCCCTGGCGTCGCAGTGGATCGAACTGGTGTCAGAAACCCTGGGACTGGTGGGTGAATCACTGGCGTCGGCCCTGGGCGAAGCGTTTGGCGAGAACAGCGCCGCGGCGGTTCAGTCCGGTCTCGCCATGGCGCGGACGAAGGAGAAATTCGAGAGTATGTCGTGGGCCGACAATGGCGTTTACACCGTCTCTGCATACCAGTTCAATGACCTTGGTGAGGTACTGGGAGAAGACATAGCGGATGCGGTCAAGGCTTCAATCGGCACCGTATTTATTGAACTCGGCGAAGCCATCAAGTCCGAGGAGGGCAGTTTCGAAGACAGGATGGAAGCCTTTGGCCAGCGCATGGAGGTCATGGGCAGTGAGCTTGAGCATATGGCTCGGTCCCTGAAGGAGACCGGCGAGAGCTTGTGCGCCGAATTGCGGGAACTGCAAAAACTTGAGCGCAAGGTCGCCGATGAGATACCGGAACTGGCTGACTACCCCCTGTTTGACTAGTTGTCCTTGTCTTCAATCCTGGCCACCATTGGGGAGGAAGCTCGTTGGCTGGAAGCCAACGGTGTTGATGCCGTGATTGCCCATTCTGGTTTCGGTGCCGATCAGGTGCTTGGGTGGTTTGTAAGACTCAAGCGCCCGGTGCGACCAACGCGCCCATTTTTCGTCGGCGTGGCTGTAACTGATAAAAGCCTTGTACTTGAATTCAGCCATTGCAGATTTTCTGTCCCTGCAGATGCAGTAATTCGGGGATCTGGCGGATATTATCCCGATCCTTCTCTTTGTCTGCCTCGGTGAGTTGTTCCCAGGGAATCAGGTCAGGGTGCAGCATGCGGTCTTCATCACGCTGTTCTCCATAGCTGTAGCCGGCCAGGTGTTTGTCTGCCATCCAGCGTCGATGCTCCAGCTGGGCGAGCACTTCCAGGGTCTCGCTGTCTGGCGGGAAGTCGATTTCAGCGCGGGAATTGTTCTCGTCTAATGCGACACAGCCGCTGCTGCGCAATTTAACATTCATATGCGCCGCGGCGTGCTGGTTGGCCTTCTTCTTGTGGGCCGGCAGTTCAGACCAGGGAATTAACGAGGGATTGGTCTCCCGTGTATCTCCCCTGTCCAGCTGGGTTTGCAGGTAGGCGTTATGAAGGGTGCGCGCCAGGGTGTCCAGGGCCTCGTTGACCACCACTGTGATGGTGATGGTTTCATCGAGCGTTTCGTAATACTCGATCGGCGTGTGTTCGGGTAACTTGCCTTTATCGATATCGATAGGAAGGAAATCATCATCGATGATCTCAGCCAGGAAGGATTGCTGGTTGAGACAGACGACGAAATTCAGCATCGGCATGCTCTCCAGTCGCCGCAGGCGATTCAGGCGCCGTGCGGCGAGAATGCCTTCGACGTCCTGGTGCATACCCACGTAGCAGACCGAGAACGGGGTGGCGGCCTGCATGTTCCGCCATTGCTCAGGAGTGACTGTTAGTGGATCGGCATAGACGACATTCAGGTCGACGATGTTAGCCAGGTGTGGGTAGCGGTGTTGGAAGCGACCCACGGCCTCTTCCTTTTCCGCTGTGCACATTACCGTAATGCGTGCCGGTCGGAAGTTCGGGTAGTGTGCTGTTAACGCGGTTTGAACGATCAGTTCCTGTACCAGGGATTCAAAGCCGATGAACAGAATGTGCGCCGGCGCAGAGGTATCCGTGTTTGGGCGGTAATAGAGGTCTGGTGCGCAGCTGGTGAAAATGTTGCGGGCAATGGTTTCCTTGCGATTGAACAGCCAAATCGCATAGCGTTCACTATTGGTGGCAAAGAAGGGGTGGTTGGCAAAGACCTCGTACAGGTCTGGGGCATCCACGCAGAGGAAGGCACGCAGTCCCGCATAGGGAGGCTCACCGGCAATATGGGGTTCATGCCGCTTTACGATTTCTGCCATTGTGTGCAGCTCTCGTTCGGAGAGCGATCGACTCAGGCGCTCAATGTTTTTTGCCGTGGCTATATTCGCCTGATCGTCATCGGTGCACAGGAACACTTCCTTGGCGTATACCACTCTGGCTTTGTGCAGAACAATCGGATCCATGGCATTGCCGTAGATAAGAATGGCGCCGTAATTGGCCAGCTCGGCGGCCATCGCATTCATGGGGTCGATATCGATCACGACGACCTGTTTGTCGGTGTTCTGGCAGTAATCCCTGGCTATCCTGAAGCCGGTATCGCCCACGCCGCAGACCACCACAAAGCGGCGCTTGTGAAACAGCAGGCGATACAGCGCCACCTGGGTTTCCACCCGCTTGAAAATGGCAACGGCCGCTGTGTAAAGCAAGACCGTGGGCGCCAGCGCCCGGGCGATTTGCAGTTGTATCGGCCAACCATAAGTCTCATCGGGGCCTTCGAATATAAACAACTGCAGGCTGGCGTAGACAACATCCCACACCGTGTTGGGGCCCTGCCCGTCGCTGAAGGTCATGATGCGGGCGTAACCCCAGCAGCCGAGAAGGAAAGCCAGCAGGGCAAGCAGCCCTATAATGGTCCACTCATGGCGGGCGAGCAGTGTCAGGGGCTTGTCGGCCGGCCCGGAGGACTTACTTCGGTCGGCCGAACCAGTCTGGATTTCGGGCATCTATCGTGAACCCTGCATACTTGAGGTTTTCGCACTCTATCGTGAACCCGGGACAAAAAAAAGCCGGGTTGTCCCGGCTTTTGCTATCATGCCGTGGAACCCATCCCTGCAGGGGTTGACGGGTCGGGTCATTAATCTCTAAAGCTATTCTAGGCCAAAGTGCTCCAGCGCGCGTCGGGCAATGGGCTCGCCGTACTCCTGCACAAAATGTCCCGCGTCGTCCACTCTCATTGGCTCAGGGCACCCCCCGTATACAGGATGGTCCGGTGCCACCACACGGTGTCCTGCCGCGGTAAACACTGGCAGCATTTTGCGGTACAGGTAGCTCCAACTGGGCTCACCGTGAAGGCAGAGAAACACAGTCTCCGCATCGGCGGGGCCTTCATCGATATAGGCCATGCGCAAAGATTCGTAGCCAGCAAGATCCTCCAGGTAGTGGGGCTGGTAGGGGAAGGCGGGAAGAATCGTAAATCGTTCGTCAGGAGTTCGAAGGGCTTCAATTGCCATGGTAGCTCCCTGGATTTATAGAATGTCGGTTTTTAATTTTGGGCTCAACTGGTCGATGCAACACATGCGTTAAACCTATCTACCGGTGTTTCGTACTCTAGCGTTTTGCGCGGCCGTTCCGTTTCGGCAGTTGCCCTTCAGCATAGCAGATGGTGGTGTGTCCCCAATTGCAAAAGTGGCGCCAAATCCCCCGAAACATGGTAGAAAGTGGTAAGATTCCCTCGTTTTGATTTTATGCATCCGGGCAAATTCCGGAGGGTTTCACGATGAACAACAACGATTGGGACCGCAACGAGCGGGCCGCCGAAGCCATGATCCCCTTGATTGGGGAGTTGTACCGGGAGCGAACCGTGGA
>JAPUKZ010000038.1 GCA_027295405.1 Gammaproteobacteria bacterium | reverse complement strand
CAACCTGATCCCATACACTCCCTGTATGGGATAACATAGATTTCAGGGCCACGGATACTGGACACACAACATGCCAAAATCACTATCAGAACGGCCCGCCACGCAGGTTACACCGGAACCGGCACTGGAGAAACGCACGCGCCGCCAGTTCAGGGCAGAGTCCAAGTTACGCATTATCGCTGAAGCCGATGCCTGTAAGCATGGTGAACTTGGCGCACTGTGGCGTCGAGAAAAACTATACCGTAGTCAACTCACTGATTGGCGAAGAGAGTTTGCCGAAAATGGCGTGGCCGGATTGAGCAAAAGCGCCCCCGGTCCAGCGGCTTCCCGCACACCGGCGGGGGTGCCGCCGATCTGTGCCATTTGCAGCAGGCGCTGCCAGAGGCGCTCAGCATTGATAGTTGGTTTGGGGTTCATTGATTTTCTCCACAGTACGTCACTGATTGTAGTGGCTTGAGAAAATGCGGCTATACCCACTAGGGGTGGCAAGCCCCCGCGAGACGCACGGGGACTAGGGCGGCAGGCATGCAGGCGGTACTAATGGGAGGTACTTTTTGCCGAATTTGGCTATTCAGGTTCTTTGCCCGGAACGCCATTTCCCCGGAGCGATAGCGAAGTACTTTTTGAAGGCCAACTGAAAATTGCTCGGCTGGCTGTAGCCCAGCTGAAAGCCAATCTGCTGCAACGTCAGGTGCGTGTCCTCCAGGTATTGGCGAGCCAGCTGCATCCGTACCTCCAGTACCACATCCTTATAACTGGTTCCCTCCTGGTAGAGCCGCCTGCGCAGGGTGTGTACCGGAACCCCCAGAGCAGCTGACGCCTCCAGCAGGCTTTGCATCGGCGCCGGGCTCTGCAACAGATGATTACGCGTCCGCTGAACCCAATTAGCAGCGGGTTCCATCCGCGCCAGAATAGTTTGGCAGCGCTCGGCGAGCAGCGGTGCGAGGATCGTATCTGCTGTTTTGAGGGGTTGCTCCATCCAGCTGGCGGGGAAGGTCAGCACGGCGGCCGCTTGTTTGAAACGCACGCTGCAGCCCAGGAGTTCACGATAATGCCGCGGCGAGGTGGGGCAGGGATAAGGCAGATTCAATGTGCAGTCCGCCAATTTCAGGTCTGGCTCCAGATCGCTGAAACAGCGGATTTGCATGCCCATTTCGCGCTCGAGCACAAACTGATAGGGCCACAAGCCCGGCTGAGCTTCCTCTATGAGCAGCGCGATCAAGCTTCCCTGTTGAGTAATCTTGTATCGAAATTTCTTGGTATCCGTAATGATCGCCAGATAGTCCGCCTGTACTTGCATTGCTTCTGCCAGGTTACCCGTGCTGGCGATGGCAAGCCCCACGACACCATAATCGGAGATGCGGGTTCGATAACCGTGTTCAATACCCAGCGCGGGGGTATCGTGTTCCCTCATCAGCTTGTGAACTGTGTCATAGAAATCATCCAGAGTGGCTGATTCGGGCGCTACAGGCACTGGAATAGCAGGAAATCTGTGATTCAGGGCTTCTGCCAATCGCTGGTAGAAGCGTTTTGTCAGCATGTCGATGGCCGGATCGATATTGGATGTTTGCATGACATGCTCTCAAATCATATTAATGTGCTCACAAGTCATATTAACACTCCGCCGAATTAACTATAACCTGCTATCCATGACAAGTGAGGCAGGGTTAGTGATAAAGAGCCGTGACAGCAGTCGAGAGCGGTTCCCTATCTCTATCAGCCGAATACGTGTCATATGGTTCCCACGAAACGTCACCAAGGAAATGTTATGAATGCCCAACCGGAACTTCTGAATGTAAGCCACAAACTTCCGCCAGCAAGCTACTATGACCCGGCGTGGTTAGACAAAGAACGCCAGCAGCTGTTTGGAAACAGCTGGCTATTTGGCGGGCTTGAGACAGATGTGCCGGATGTCGGCAGCTACAAAACCGTTAAGGTCGGGCTCAGCGAACTCGTCGTGGTACGGGATCAGGAAGGCGCGCTCAGGGCGTTTCATAATACCTGTCGTCACCGGGGAGCACAGTTGGTGCAGGGCAGTGGCAAGTGCAAGACCCTGGTTTGCCCTTACCACAAGTGGGGCTACGGCCTGGATGGCCAGTTGCGCGGGGTGGCACAAAAGAATCAATACTCTGATCTCAATGTGGCAGAGCTTGGTCTACATGCAGCCAGTGTCGATACCTGGATGGGATTGATCTTTGTCCATGCCGATGACAATCCGCAGACATCCTTAGCGGATTGGCTGGGTGGATTAAAAAATGAATTGGGTATTTTCCAGGTCGACAAGTTGCAGGAGTTAACGCGGCATACTTTTACTTTTCCTGCCAACTGGAAACTGTATATCGAAAATCATGTTGATTGGCTGCACCTTTGGTATGTGCACCCGGAAACCCTGGGCGCATTCAAACACGACCAGGGCGAGCGTACGCAATACGGAAGACACTGGAGTTCCTTTGAGCAGGTAAAAGACGAGTTTAGGGATACCGAGAGCGGCAGCGACCCTCTAAAGGCTATTTCACACCTGGAACATCAGGATCCCCGTTACCTTGGGGTCGGTGCACATTTTATATTTCCCAATTTACCGGTATTCACCGGCCGTGGTTTTTTTGCTACCGCCGAGCTGATTCCGGAAACGCCGGATAAAACGACGATGGATGTTCGTATTTACGGTGTTCCCGGTGGAGATGTGGATACCTTCCTGGCAATTTTTAACGAGATTACCAAAGGTGAGGATGTCGCTATCATCGAGAGCATTCAGAAAAACGTGCGTAGCCCCCGTTACGGGGTTGGGCCCATTACACACACCCTCGAAAAAGCGATTTCCGATTTTCATGATAACTACCTGGCGCTCGTTGACTGATACTGGCCCAGGCTCACATTGCGTTAAAACGGCAGGGCATGATGACGGCTCCGGCATCGACAAACACAGATCTGTTCGGGGTATGACGCCGCGGCGGACGGGTGGCAGGGAATTTGTAGCGGCCTGTTGGCAACTGGAGGGTGCAGCGGAGAGTGGGGTGTGGCGCCTGCTGGAGAGTATCGGCAATTATCAAATGTTGGAAGGCGTGCGAGCGAGTGTTCTGAATGGACAGTTTCCGCCCGGGTGGCAACCTTTGGTGTGGTGAGCCGACTTCGGCACGCCCAACATACAACGAGTGGATGCATGATGACTTATCAATGGTACGATTTTCTCGGCAACGTCGGGGTGGTGTTGATTTTGACCACCTATTTGTTATTACAGCTTGAAAGACTCTCGGGCACCAGCCTGCTCTATTCTGCTCTCAACGCAATGGGCGCGGCATTGATACTCGTCTCACTCGTTTTCGAGTTCAATATGTCTGCTTTTATGGTCGAGCTTTTCTGGTTGTTGATCAGTATGATCGGAATCGGAATCAAACTGAGAGCCGACAATCCGGATGCTCGCTAGTACTCCGTCAATATCATGTTGATGGAGTACTAGGGTACTGACAACTCGGTCGGGAACCGGTAACAGTAGGCGCCTATTCGTCGTGTAAGTTATTGGTTCTTGGGATACAGGTGAGGTTTTTAGCAATTCGCCATGTAGAGGCCCGCCATGGGCAAGCTCGCGGCAAATCAGTGGGTGGAGTTGACTGTTCTCTGGGGTATCTATAGTATGCTTTACATATTACACATGTAAGCGGTATATATGTATGCCCGATATTGGATTGGAGCCCTGGCACATTTGGGTAGTCCTGGGGATTATTCTTTTTGCGTGCGAAATATTTACACCTGGATTTGTGTTGGTGAGCCTCGGGATCGGTGCTTTCGCAGGGGCGGCCTCCCACGCAATCTTTGCTGATTTCGGTTGGGCGGTTGCTGGTTTCGCCGTTGGTGCATCAATTGCCCTTGTTGGAATCCGCCCCGCGTTGGTTCGTACATTCATGGATGACACACCATCACCTTTTGGCACAGAAGGGATGAAGGGGAATCTAGTCACTATCGCTGACGCATCAGATATTGGGGGTGCGATGAAAACGCAGTTTCGAGGGTCGCTTTGGAACGTTGATAGCGAGGATGATCTGCTCGAGGGCGATCAAGCCCGGATTGTGGACGTCGAGGGGACCACGTTGAAAGTTGTACGGCTACCAGAGGAGTAAGTTATGTCGATTGCATTCACAGTAGTACTTACGTTTTTTGCAATATTTATCATCGTCCTTGTGGCAAAAGGTATTCGAATCGTCCCAGAGCAAACGGTGATGATGATCGAGCGCCTGGGCAAGTTCTCACAGCAGCTCAACCCGGGCCTCAACATCATCATTCCGGTGCTGGACGCGCCGCGGGGTCTTCTTTGGCGGCGGACGGAAAAAGAAGGCGGAATGAAGATACATATCGTGGAGACCAAAATATTGATTGACCTGCGCGAACAGGTCTATGATTTTCCAGCACAACAAGTTATCACCAGCGATAACGTTGGCATTCAGGTTGACGCCGTTGTGTACTTTCAGATCGTGGATCCAAAAAAGGCCACCTACGAAATTGCGAACCTCCCGATTGCGCTTGAAACACTAACGCAAACCACACTGCGGAACGTAATTGGCGAAATGGAGTTGGATGACACCTTAAGCTCCCGCGACAAGATCAATGCCGAGCTGGTGAGCACGATTGATGATGCGGCGCAGGGATGGGGAGTTAAGATTAATCGGGTAGAGGTGCAAGACATCACTCCGCCCCAGGACGTCACCTCCGCTATGGAGCAGGTAATGAAGGCCGAGCGAGAACGCCGGGCCCGCATTACAGAGGCAGAAGGTATCAAGACGGCCGCCGTGCTGCAGGCGGAAGGAGAGCGCGATGCGCGCATTGCAGAAGCCGAAGGTGAGAGGCAAGCACAGATTACTGAGGCCCAGGGGCAAGCAGAGGCCATCAGGGAAGTCGCGGCTGCGAAAGCGAGAGAGCTGGAACTACTAAAGAGAGATCTTGGCGAAGACCTGCCGAGCTACCTGGTCGCCCTGCGGTACATGGAGACAATGGATAAGATGGCGGGGAATGACAACGTGGTATGGATGCCACACTCTGCTGGCGACCTGAGTTCCTACATTGGCGGATTCAGGCAACTCCTCAGCACTGGGCAAGCCGTGCCAGAGACCTAGCGATGGTGAATATTGTTCATCCCGGGGAGCTTATAGAGCCATTGATACTGTCTCCAGCTGGGTTGTCACAGTCGGCGTTTGCTCGGCACCTGGGGTTTAACCAACCCCAGCCAATCAATGAACTGGTGAAAGGGAAGAGGGGAGTGACGCCAAAAATGGCTCTCCTGCTGGAGAAAGCCACAGGGGGGGTTTACCCCGCTGAGTTCTGGCTATTGGCACAGTTGCGCTTTGACCTTGCTGGAACCAGATCCGGGTTACCTGATCACCGGGCGGCCCTTGTGGAAAACGTGGCTGTAAGTGGAAAGCCGTCAGTAGTAAAAGATGCCGGGCAGCTCGCAACCCTAAAGCTCAGCAAGCAGATTCAAACTCTGTCTTAATCGATGCGGCTTGCCTATGCGAATCCGCTCGTGTTTCGATTTCTAGAGTGCGGCTTGCTGTTCGGCTGAGCGCCCAAGAAGGGGACTTTAAAACGGTTGTAGAGCTGCTTATGTTACGACTCGCTGACCTTGTATGTTTCTGAACCACCACGAGCATCAACCCAAGTCTCACTGGAGGTGTTTTTCGCTAGGTCGGCCAGGGTGAACAGCGCTTTAATCGATCGGGTAGTTGGTGCATTACCGGAACCTTGACCCCAAGCTCCGGGTTCGGCATCGGTAATGATTGCAATCTCGTCCGTATTGATCCAGTAATAAAGGCTGCTAACGACACCGGGGTTTTCTCGAGCAGCACGGCAAGCTTCAAGTGCTGCGATACCCAGTTGATTTCGGTCTGCGCTATCACGACGTTCGTATTTTGCTACGTGAAGAGGCATGGTAAGTTCCTTTTTCTAGCTTCGGATGGACGAACATTTATACTCCTTCTAAACTGAGCATGGCATGCCGGACGCTGGCGTGGCCGAGAATTGATTTAAGTTGCTCCGCACTGCTTTCCATGGATGCGCCAAACCAGATAAAGACGTCAATAAATATCAGGAACGGGTTGTACATCAGGCCTAACCAGCCCATGCCCAGGGCGATAAATTGGCCGATGCGGGTGGCTTTTTGTGTGGCCCTGGCGTGGTCCATGCGCAACGCCAGAGCGGCGCGTAAAACGTGGCCACCATCCATCGGAAAAGCCGACAGCAGATTGTATAGCTTGTGGGCCGACAGATGACATTCCGAATATTATTGCCTGACGGAATCGTGTTGTTGGTACTATCCAAATAGTACAATCCACTTCCATACCATTCCGCAAAATTCAATAGCTCTTTATAATCATCCGCGGCACTCCCGCCCAAAGGACCTGTCATGGCCATTTCGCAAGAACTGAATCGACGCAAACTGTTACTGGGGCTCGTAGGACTGGGCGTTGCCGGAACGGTGTATCGATACTGGCCGGAAGACGGGCTCATAAATCGCTGCCTGACTGAACCTTTGCCCAAATCATTACTCGAGCACGACCTGGTACAGGCCGCCTGGGAAGGGATTGACCCCGCCAGCTTCTGGGACAGCCATGTGCACCTAATCGGAACCGGCGACAGCGGTTCTGGGCTCTGGATCAACCCGCAGATGCAAAGCCTCGCGCACCCCATCCAGTGGCTGCAGCGGGCGTTCTACTTCAATGCGAGTTGTACAGCGGATGACGGGCAGTCCGACCGCAACTATGTGCAAGGCCTGAACCGGCTTTTGCAGCAACTTCCCGCTGGCGTGAAATTGATGTTGCTGGCATTCGACTACTTCCATGACGAACAGGGTAAGCGCGTTCCTCAGGCCAGCGCATTTTATACGCCCGGCACCTATGCGGCGGAGCTTGCCAGGCAGCACCCCGACCGCTTCGAGTGGATCGCGTCAATTCATCCCTACCGGCAGGATGCAGTAGCGGCGCTGCAAACTGCCGTGGCCCAGGGCGCGCGCGCCGTCAAGTGGCTTCCTCCCGCCCAGGGCATGGATCCGGCTTCGCCCTTGTGTGATCCGTTTTACGAGGCCGCCGCTGAACTGAACATTCCCATTCTGGTGCATGCCGGCGCAGAACTGGCGGTACACGGTGGTAACACGGAAGATTTCGGCAATCCCCTACGCCTGCGGCGCCCGCTGGAACACGGGGTGCGTGTGATCGTGGCCCACTGCGCCTCGCTGGGCAGCGGACCGGACCTGGATAACGGGCCGGAAGGCCCTGCCATACCCTGCTTCGAACTGTTCTCCCGGATGATGGACGAACCCGCGTACGAGGGGCTGCTGTACGGTGAAATCTCTGCCGTGACGCAGATCAACCGGATGGGAAATGCCCTTGAAGCCCTGCTCAGGCGTGATGACTGGCACCCGCGCCTGCTCAACGGCTCCGACTACCCACTGCCGGGCATCCTGCCGCTTTTTTCATTGCAGCAAATGCAACGCCGCAGCTACATCCAGCCCGATGAAGCCGAAACGCTCTCAGCCATTCGAAATTACAACGCCTTGCTATTCGATTTTGTCCTTAAGCGAACACTCCGCCTCGCCGGAAACTCGTTTGGCCCCGAGCCGTTCCAGACCAGGAGGTTCTTTGAGGACTGAAAGGACCCACGGCAGGCTTCACAGAAATATCAAAACTCCTTCAAGACTTTTCTGCCTTAAAAGCCGACTATATGCGTTAACGTTGGGGAAACGAATTTCCAATGCTGTCGAGAAATACTTCCGGCAGTCATGGTCCCTGTTTCGCCTTGCCGAATATAGCTTTATCCTGGAGAGCCACCCGTAATGAAGCATAGATTATCTCTGCTAGCTGCCCTGTTGTTTGTCGGCCAGGCATGGGCACTGAATCCCCTGGGTGACAAGACCGGCTTCAGTGGTTTTGTCAACCTGGGTGTGGGTGGTGGCCAGGTGGAATCAAACTTTTTCGCCAAAATCGCCGATACCGGTGTTGATCTCGGCAATGACACAATCTATAACCTCGGTTCACCTGAATCTAAAGACCTTGTTATGCCCGCCGTTGCCATGGAACTCGGGTACACCTTTTCCAATAAGAAGACCCGGATATTCCTCGGCAACGATTTTTCAGATTATTTGCAGTTCGACCGCTCCACCCGGTTTGCGATTCGCCACGATTTTGGCCGCCTGGGAACACTGCAACTGGCCTATTTGAGAGCCGCCGCTTTGGCGACAGAGGTATGGTCCGATCCCTACTTGGTCGGTGCAAAACGCGACTCCACAGACATGGAGGTCAGTGGCGCGAGGCTGACCTGGGATCGTATGTTTGGTACTGCCTTCGAGCTCAAAGTTTCTGCCACTGAGCGCGATATTGACAATGAACAGAGCGGTATGAGCCAGCCGCTAACGCCCGAGGAGCGCCAACTGCTGGATCGAAATGGCGATGCCTATCGCGTTGAACTGGGCTACATGATGAAGCTGGATGGCGGGCACCTTTTGCGCCCCAGCCTTAGCTATGTAGACGAGGACCGGGATGGTCGCGCCATGGCGCAGGAGGGCTACGCGGCCGAAGTTACCTACATCTACAGGACGAAAAATAATACGCGTTGGGTAACCACGGCTTCCTACGGTAAATTCGATGGTGACGCCGTCAATCCACTTTTCAATAAAAAGAATGATGCAGACCGCTATTTCCTGGCTTCAACCCTGTTTGTGCCCGGTCTGTTTGGACTGGACAAGTGGGTCACCAATATTGGGGTGGTGTGGGGCAGTCAGGATTCCGATATTACCTTCAATGAGACCAATATGTGGTTGATCAACGCAGGTTTGCTACGGCGGTTTTGAGTCCGCTGTCCCCGCAAGCCTTTTACGCGACAGTGGTCCCGAAAGGCCCCCCGGCAAACTTCACAAAAATATCAGAACTCCTTCAAGACTCATCTACCTTGAAAGCCCAGTATATACGCTAAGGGTAGAGTCGACGGTTCGGAGTGTTATTCGGCTCGCCGAAATTGCACAGCAGCGCGGTACCCAGCGCCCATCTGGATGAGGAGCAGCTACATGCACATTAAATTCCATCGATTACTGATAGCTGCCCTGCTGGTGACGGGCAGTTTCCTGGTACCCGTAGTCGCAAACGCCGGCGGCAGTGGTGGCGCCCTCACCCGGGAAGCTCAGGCGGCCATTACACCCGCCAAAGCGCTGACCATGCTGAAGCAGGGAAATGAGCGTTTCGTTCGCGGAAATGTGAGAAACGTGGATTTCGTCGCCCAGGTGAAGCAAACCTCCGCCGGCCAGTTTCCGTTCGCGACAATCGTCAGCTGCCTGGATTCGCGCATACCGCCTGCGATCGTGTTCGACCGCAACATCGGTGATTTATTCGTCGCCCGTGTCGCAGGGAATTACGTCACTGATGACATTCTCGGTAGCCTTGAGTTCGCCGCAAAGCTTGCCGGATCAAAGCTTATTTTGGTGATGGGTCACAATGAGTGTGGTGCGGTGAAGGGCGCTTGTGACGGCGCTCAGCTAGGCCTTCTCACCACTACCCTGGCGAACATTAATCCAGCGGTTCGTGCTGAAGCGGGAAACTACTCTCCGGCCAATGCCAGCAACGACAAATTTGTACAGTCTGTCGCGGAAAAGAATGTGGCGCTCAATATTCAAAAGCTGCTCGACCGGAGCCTGGTGTTGCGCGAAATGGTCGACAAGGGTGAGATTAAGGTGGTGGGAGCCATGTACGACATCAACACGGGCAAGGTCAGGTTTCTTTAGTTTGAGCAGCGATGCTGCAACTATCAGAACCTGGCAACACAAGCTTTGACAATTTTACAACAGAGATGACACAACGGGAGAAGTCCTCATGCAACGATTACTACCAACAGCCGCCCTGGCACTGCTACTGGCAAGCTGCGCGTCGGTACCGCGGGTAGCCACAAACGAGAATCCCGACGCCAACTTCTCAAGTTTCTCTACCTACAATTTTATGCAGCCGCTGGCTACCGATCGACCCAGCGGCGTGCAGACGCCGCTCAAAACATACTGGCCTGGGAAGGGGTTGCCCAGCAGCGTATTGGCAGAAGCGCGAGCGGGCTTAGCCAGGAACAAGCCAACGATGTGATAGGCCTGGTGATGGCAGAATTCACACACACTGCGAGATAAGCCCGGTTTCCTCTCCCCTGACAGAGGGTTGATTCCGGACGGTTCCAGTCCTCATGAACGCACATAAGCTTGGTGCAGTATTACTCCTCGTGGCCGCGGCTTCACAGGCGGATGTGTACGACGGGGGCGGCCATCCGCCGGGCTATCTGGATAAAGACGATCCTGCCAATGTCGATGTGGAGGGATCTCTGGATTACCCGTATTCCGAGAAAAAACGCGCCAGCTTCGATGGCGATATTCGCGGCGGTTATTTCAACGTCGAAACCGATCTGCACGATGGCAGTACCGACCACACTGATGAATTCTCCCTGCGGGTTCGCTATG
This sequence comes from Gammaproteobacteria bacterium, assembly GCA_027295405.1. Taxonomy (GTDB): domain Bacteria; phylum Pseudomonadota; class Gammaproteobacteria; order Pseudomonadales; family Halieaceae; genus JAPUKZ01. The sequence goes on along the minus strand of JAPUKZ010000038.1, from coordinate 2,712 downwards.
GTGCCAACTTCGGTTTCACCGACCACACCCGGCTGAAGGCGCGGCTGGCGAGCCGTTGCAGCGACAGCAGCTGCGACCCGAATATCGATTGGGATTCCACGCCGGCCAATGGCGCCGATACCAACAATGGTGACGTTGTCATCGATGAGTTGTACCTGGATTTTTTTCAGCGGGGACGATTTGACCTGGCCCTGGGGCGTATGCAAACACGCTCGGTAACCCGCGGTGGCGTATTCATCTCCTCCCTCACCCGCCTCACCAGCCCCAATCTCGCCATCAACTGGACCGACGGCGCCGCCTTGCGCTACCTGACAGACAGCGGTTGGAATTCCAACCTGATCCTGCAATACAACGACAGCGACGGCAGTAGCACCCTGGCGCGCAGGCCATTGGACTTTGAGGATGATGACAGCCGGTATTCCTGGTTCTATTCCCTGGAGAGCCGGCTGCCCTGGGGAATTTTCACCCAGCGCGCTTTCGATATCACCTACATGCCCAGCGCCCTGCTGAAGCAGGGAAACAGTGATGGTCTCAGGGAGGATTACTGGAACCTGGTTGGCCGGTTTGCGGCGCAGTGGCCGCTGAGCCCCGGCGGTCCCTCCCTGATTGTTTCAGGTGAGCTGGGATACGCCCCTGAAACACCCTCTGCAGAGGCCTTCTCAACTGGCTCCAGCGGCGACAGCGACGGGCTCGCCTGGCACCTGGAGGCCAGCTGGATGAATTTTCGGCCGGGACACAGCATCGGCATAAACTATGGTTACACGGACCCCGGTTGGCTGCTGTCCCCCTCCTATCGACCCAACGAGGAAACAGCCACCCTGCGCTACCACTGGCGCCCGCAACCGCGGCTGCAACTGCAAGTGCAGGCCCGCTGGCGGGAGGAAAATGAACGCCTGCTGAATACGGCACAAAAACGGGAGACCTTTGACTGGCGGGTGCGCCTGACATGGGTACTGGAAACCCGCAAATCACGTCCTTTCCGCTGAAGGGTTCGTGATGCGGGCAATCATCAAACCGTTACTGTGGCTGTTCTCCGGCATCTTCACGATTTTATTACTGCTGTGGGTCGCCCTGCTGACTGTCGATGTCGACAATTATCGCACTCCGTTACAACGCCATGTCTCTGCGGCGTTTGGGCGCGAGGTGGTGTTTGCCGGAGCACTCAGCCTGGAGCCCTCCCCGACCCCGCGCCTGGTAATTGAGGGTCTGAAAATCGGCAATCCGGATTGGGCCAGCCGGCCTTTCCTGGCCCTGGTCGACAGGTTCGCGGTCAAACTGAGTCTCCTGCCCCTGCTGCAGGGTGAACTGAAGATCCTGGCGCTTGAATTCCACGGTGTGGACCTGAAACTGGAGCAAGGCCCGGCCGGCGCCAACAACTACACCTTCGGGACAGGCGGCCAACCCAGCCTGCTACCGGTTATTGAACATCTGGAGTTGTACGAGGTGGACATTGCCTGGCTGCCCGAGCGGGGAGTGGCCAGATCACACCACCTGCAGCAGCTAAGCGCGCGCAAGGTCCCGCGGCAACCGGTGGAGATGACGCTGAAAACAACGGTAAATGGGCTGCCGTTACGCTTGTCACTGCACGGTGTCCCCGGGGGGGACAGTTGGCCTTTTGGCCCCTGGGACACCACGCTGCAGGGTACGCTGGGAGATCTTTCCCTGCGGCTTACTGGCACAGTGCCACGGCCCGATGAATGGTATCGGGGCAGCTACCGGTTTGAACTGCAGGGCGATGCCCTGCACAAACTGGAGCCCTTGCTGGGGGTGGACTTGCCGGAGCCGGGTTACCGCCCGGCTGACTACCACCTGGAAGGCCTCGTTCAATTTAATCTCAACGACTACCTGGTGATCAGCGAGATCAGCGGAGAGACCGCCGGCAGCGAATTCAGCGGCGAGTTGCGCTGGGAACTCAGTGCACTGGAGGCACGCGCCATAGGTTGGCGGCAACTGTTGGAGGTAGGTGAATTTGCACTGCGCGCCCAAGGGTCAGGGCCCCTTTGGCAACAGCAGTACCGGGTAGCCGGGGAATTGACGCAGCTGGCTGTGCACGAGATTGAGGTTGCAGCACAGCCGCAACAGCCGCTGCTGCTGACTGCGCGGGCTTCTTTTGGGGACACGGCGTTGACGGTAAATTTGCAGGCTGAACCGCTGGGTAAATTGGCGGAGCATTCCCACGGTCCCTGGCAGAATATGTCCCTGGATGTGCGCGGTGAAGGGATCAGAGTATCCGTGTCAGGCAGCGTCGCTCGCCCACTGGAGGCCGGCGGATTTGATATTTCCTATGCATTGGAGGGAGCCGAATTTGCCACGCTGCTGGGTCAGTCCGGTGAGTTCGCGCTGTCGGGGCGCTATCGGGACCAACCGGACCGGCACCTGCTGGACGAGCTATCCGCGCGCATTGGGGAGACAGAGCTTAGCGGTCGCGTGGTGTTCCATATCCCTGCGGATCAGGGCCAGCGACAGGAGGAATCTCCGGCGGGTCAGCCGCCGGAGACAGGGTATAGTCGCTGGCCGGACCAGCAGGAGTGGTTGCGCCGCGCTGAGATCGACCTGGTAGTGCAGCCCCCGGCCGCCATCGCCAAACAGGAGTTCTCCATTGCAGGCCGTACTTTCCGCGTGGAAATTTCCCCCATACGGGCCAGCGCCCTACCCGGGCAAGCCCTGCACCTGAGCGCTGTGGCGAGCATCAACGAGAAGCCCGTGCAGTTG
>JAPUKZ010000379.1 GCA_027295405.1 Gammaproteobacteria bacterium | reverse complement strand
GCCCAGGTACTGTGCGTAACCCATCTTCCCCAGGTGGCCTCACAGGGGCATCAACACCTGCGCGTCAGCAAGTCAGCCGACACCCATCAAGCCCTGACCAGCATGGCTGAGCTGGCTGACAGCGAGAAGGTGGAAGAGATTGCCCGCATGCTCGGGGGGATAGATATTTCCGATCAGGCAAGAGCACATGCCCAGAGCATGCTGGAATCTGCGAGCCCTTAGCGGGCGAGCAGATTCCGGGGTCAGCTGCCCCCCAGATCAGGGGTCAGCGGAACCTTGATACATGTGCATAACTGCTGCGCAGTTACACACAGGTCTCGGCGGCACCACTGACCCCGTAAACCACTCGCCCGTTTAGGGCTCGCGGTTTACTTCCTTCGGACGTAAAGAACCAGGGAATGATCCACCAGCTCGAAGCCGTGTTTCTCGGCCAATTCCCGCTGCCGCTGCTCAATCACCGGGTCGAGAAACTCGATCACCTCGCCTGTATCCATGCACACCATATGATCGTGGTGTTCGCCGCGCGCCAACTCGAATACCGAGTGGCCGGTTTCGAAGTTATGGCGGGTTACCATGCCGGCAGTTTCGAACTGGGTCAGCACCCGGTAGACCGTCGCCAGGCCCACATCCTCACCGGCATCCAGCAGTGCGCGATAGACATCTTCAGCACTCATATGCAGGGCGTGATCGCCCCTTGCTTCCAGGATCTGCAATATTTTTACCCGCGGGAGCGTGACCTTTAGGCCCGCTTTCCGCAGCTCCTGATTTTCAGATGACATGCAAAGGACACTCAGTATTCAGGTTGGCAATTCTGGGGTATCATGCCACCCCTGCCGCTCAAGTGGAAGTTAAACCCGATGCGAATCCTGTATCTCGGCCTCGTCCTGACAGTGCTCAGTGCCTGTGGCGGTGTGGGTTTCCCCGGGGTGTACCGCATCGACGTGGAGCAGGGCAATATCATCACCCAGGAAATGGTTGACCAGCTGAAACCCGGCATGAATCGCAGCCAGGTCAGGTTTATCCTGGGCACGCCGCTGGTAGAGGACAGCTTCCACCAGAATCGCTGGGATTATATTTATATTGTTCGCAATGGCAACACCATCAAGCAGAGCAAGCGGCTCTCAGTGTTCTTCGACGGCAATGAGCTCAGCCACTTTACCGGTACCTTTGTCCCATCGGAAGGCGAAAGCTAAAACTCTCCTTCAGTCGCGCCCGCCGCCCTGCTGGCTACCGAGTACTCTTTCCCAGCCCGGCAATCTGTCCTTGCCAGGACTAGCCGATCTTCTCCGCTGCCCGCCGCTGTTTGGCCTTGGCCGCACGCTCCCTCCTGACTTCCTTGGGGTCGACAATCAGGGGCCGGTAAATTTCCACCCGTTCGCCCGCATGCAATACGTAATCATTTTTCACCGCCTTGCCGAACACGCCCAGCCTGGCGCCTTCCAGCTGCAGATCGGGAAAGTGGTGACAGATATCCGACTGGGACACAGCCTCTTGGGCAGTGGTGCCCGGCATAACCTCTAACATTACAATCTCCTGCTTATCGGGCAGGGCAAAAGCGACTTCAACGCAAATCTTGTTAGCCTCGGTCACGGGTGCTATCCATACAGTTGTTTGGCCCGGCGGGCAAGGGAGTCCACCAGGCTGGAGGTTACTGATTCGAACAATTTGCCGGCCGCAACACCCAGCACTAAGTTGTTGAGGTGAAATTCCAGATCCAGGCTGACCTTGCAGGCCAGGTCTCCCAGCGGTTGAAAATGCCAGCGCCCGGTGAAGCTGTCGAAGGGTCCATCCAGCAATTCCAGTTCAATCCACTCATGTTCCCGCAACCGGTTGCGAGTGGCAAAACTCTGCTCAATACCCGCACGCGCGAGGTCCAGCCGCGCCTCGACCAGTCCGGGTTCACGCCGCAGTATCCGGGCACCGACACAGCCATCTATATACTGGGGATAGGACTCGATGTCGTTTACCAGGGCGTAGATTTGCTCGGCCGGGTAAGGTAACAGCGCACTGCGCTTGATCGTTGTCATGGCAAGCAGGATTACAAAATCTCAATTGAGGCGGCCAGCATGATCACCAGGATGGCCGGTGGCGCAATATAGCGTAAACAGGCACGCCACAGGAAAAAAAAGTTGTTGGTTTCGCGATACAATTCCACCCGCAAAACCTCGCGTCGCAGCGCATAGCCCACGTATAAGGTTGTCAGTAGCGCCGCGACCGGCAACAGGAACTCTACCGTGAGCCGGTCAAGCAGCTGGAACAGGGTAAGTGATTCATAAAAGTACACCTCGCTCCACTGGTTGAAGGACAATGCACAACTCAGTGCCAATAGCCACACCACTGCGCCCAATAGTACCGCAGCCACCGGTCGCCGCAGCCGCATGCGCTCCACCAGGTAGGCCATGGGTGTTTCCGCCAGCGCCACCGCCGAACCCAACGCGATGACTGAAACCAGCACAAAAAACAACAAGCCATAGGTTTCGCCCTGGGGCATATTACCGAAAGCATAGGGCAGGCTGACAAACATCAAGCCGGGACCCATGCTCGGCTCCAGGTTGGCAGCGAAGACGATGGGAAAAATTGCCAGCCCGGCGGCAATCGCGACAAAACTGTCCAGCACCGCCACCGCGATCACCGTGCGCCCGATGGGCAATTTGTCCGGCGCATACGCACCAAAAGCAATCCCCACGCCAACGCCAACGCTGAGGGTAAAGAACGCGTGCCCCATCGCGATCAACACCGAACGTGCCGTAAAATCAAAACTCACAGAGGAAAACAGGAATTCACCGGCCTTTTCCATGTCACCGTATTGCAGGTTGAAAATAATCAGCACCCCCAGCAGCACCAGCAATAAAGGAATGGCAAACCAGAACAACACACCGAGCCCGCGGTGAATACCGAGCCCGGAAATCGCGAAAGTGAGGATGATAAAGATACTCTGCCAGTACACCAGCGCTTCCGGATCAGCCAGGAAATCGATAAAGAGCTGCCCCACCGTCGCCGCGCTGGCATCGCCGAATACACCGGAATCCATCTTTTGCACATAGGCCAGGCCCCAGCCCGCCACCACGCTGTAATAGGCAAGAATCAACAGGGCCGCGATGCCCATGATCCAGCCAATAACAGACCAGGCAGCGAAGGTTCCCGAGTGTTTGCTGGCATACAACAGGGAGCTCATCGGATCGGCGCGGCCGTGACTGCCTATCACCACTTCGGCAATCATTACGGGTACCGCCACCAGAAACAAAGTGGCCAGATATACCATGAGAAACAGCGCACCGCCGTTCTCCCCCAGCAAGTAGGGAAAGCGCCAAAGGTTGCCGAGGCCAATAGCCGATGTAGTCAGGGCCAGCACGAAGGTAGTGCGGCTGCCCCAAACACCAGAACGGGCGCGAAGTGCAATACTCATCGTGGGATTTTGCGGCATAATGCGCGCCATGAGCAAGAAGAAGCCCAAACAGCATGACAATACCATCGCCCGGAACAAGCGCGCCCGTTTCGATTACCACCTGGAGGAGAAGTTCGAGACGGGCCTGGCACTCACCGGTTGGGAGGTAAAAAGCCTGCGTATGGGCAAGGCCGACATCAGCGACAGCTACGTGTTGATGAAAGACGGCGAAGCCTTCCTGATTGGTGCCACCATTACCCCGCTGGACACGGTGTCCACACATTTTGTGAGCGATCCAACCCGCACCCGCAAATTACTACTGCACAGAAAGGAGCTGGGAAGAATCCTCGCCGCCACCCAGCAGAAGGGCCTGACCTGCGTGTGTACGGCCTTGTACTGGAAAGGACACCTGGTAAAAGCACAAATCGCCACCGCCCGCGGCAAACAAGCCCACGACAAACGCCAGTCGCTGAAGGAAAAGGAGTGGGACCGCCAAAAGCACCGCGTACTGCGCGATAACGTTAAACAATAAACAAGCATCTGCTGAATAGCGTCGCTGACTATATGCAAGCCCTTTTTATATATAAACTCCATCTAACCAGCAGATTGCGCAATCATCGAATCAGGACCATAGTTAAGGTACGGTAGTGATACCGCTATCCCCTCCCATGGAGGAGGGTGCCCATGCCGGGGCGTTTCTCAACGGTGTTTGAAATAAAGGGCTTACGCAATTTCGTAGGCCCTTTTCCATGGCGCATGAAAACACGGAGAAAGTCCGCCGCCGCGACCCCAAAAAGTTATCCACAAAACCCGAAGTGGCCCCGGCCCC
>JAPUKZ010000378.1 GCA_027295405.1 Gammaproteobacteria bacterium | reverse complement strand
CGGTTCAGGGCGGCGTAAAAGTCATCCGACACCAGGCCCCGCTTGCAGGCGTAGTGGCAGTCGGGCGTAAGCAGCTCGCGCATGGCCGGGTCGTTGAAGGATTTATCGATATAGCCCTGTGCCATCCGCTCAAACTGGCCCATGCGTTTATGGCCCAGGGTTGCCGCATACTGTACCTGCCCCAACAGCAGTCCCTGCAACCAGCGCGTTGCCGTAATCAGCAATGGCAGGCGGCGAAACCAGCGACGGCGACGTTCACTGTACGCTTTGAGGCGCCGCGGCATGATCCAGTTGGCAGAGCGTTGCAACACCGTGAGGTGGCCCGCCACTTTTGCTACCTGTGGAACAATCTGCACCGCACTGGCGGCCGAGCCAATAATGGCGATGCGCTTGCCGGTCAAATCCACCTCGTGGTTCCAGCGGGTGCCGTGCCAACTCTCTCCCTGAAAGCTATCCATACCTTCCACATCGGGAAACAACGGCGTGTGCTGATTGCCCATGGCATTGATCACAACATCAAAATCGAAGACCTCACCCGCCTCGCTCTCCAGTTGCCAGGTGCCGGATGACTGGTAGTGAGCCCGGCTGATACGCGTGTTCAATTGTATATGGGAATCCAGGCCAAACTTTGTCGCACAGCGCGCCAGGTACGCCTGGATTTCCGGCTGCTCCACGAAGCTGGCACTCCAGTCCGGGTTTGGCTCATAGGAAAAAGTGTAGGAATGCGCCCAGACATCACAGGCCAGGCCCGGATAGGAATGCAAACGCCAGGTGCCGCCCGGGGCATCCAGTGCGTCAAAGATAGTGAATTCTGAAAAACCCTGCTGCAGAAGTTCACGGCCGGCGGCGAGACCGGCCGGGCCCGCACCGATTATGGCGATTCGAAAAGATGGTTCAGTTGGCATGTAAAACCCCCGCTTAACGCGGCAGATTCTTGCATCTCACCAGCCCGGGATACAAGCCTCCCGGACTTACTCAGCCAATTTTTCGAAGACTAGTATAAAACGGTCGGTTTTGCCGCGCACCGCCGGGTCAAAAACAATGACCGCATAATCATCATCGGGGTTGCGCAGGGCGTCGGAGCTTCCGGCGAGGCGAAAGCCGTGACTGATGATATCCGCCTCGGCAAACTCGACATCGATGCGGTGCAGGTCCTGGGCGGAGGCACTGCCAGTGCCCGGCGCAGCGTAGTGGTCCACAATCAGAAAGCGACCACCCGGCTTCAAGGCCCGGTGAATCTGGCCGAGAAAGTCGGCGGCGTCGATGGCCCGCCAGCCATTTTTCTCATCCACATGGTAAAGATCGTGGTAGGACATGATAATCAACGCCGCATCCAGGCTATTGTCACCGAGATCGAGATTCTCCGCCTCGCGATCATGCATGGTCACGCTGCCTATCTCCCTGCCCTCTGTGCGCGCGGCCAGGCCCTTGCTGGCAAATGCCTTGTAGGCGGCATTGTTGACCAATAATACTTCACCATCATCGCCCACCACGGTGGCGATCAACTCGCTGTAGTAACCGCCGCCGGCCCATATGTCCGCCACCCGGTCCCCGGGCTCCAGCGCCAGCAGGGGCAGGGTCACATCCGGCCGACTGCGGGCATCCCGGGCGACATCGCTCTCCAGTCGTGCTGATTTGCCAAGCGCATCTTCAACACTGGCAGCCAGCGCCAGGGGGGCCGCCAGGCAGCCCAGAAGCAGGGGAATCAGTAATGTTTTCATGTGTCTGTCTCCAGGGGTTTTTTGTGGTGCAGGACCAAGTGAACTAGCCTAATCGCCGAACCGTGTACAGCATAGGACAAGGAGGTAGAGTGTGTCATTTATGCGATGAACTGATAAGCTGGCCATCACAACAATAAGCACCCTCAAGGATGCGTCGGCACATGGCGTCACTACTCGCTGAGCTCAAGCGACGCAACGTCTATCGGGTAGCATTTGCCTACCTGATACTGGGCTGGCTTGTGCTGCAAATTACCGATATCGTCGCCCCCGCCCTGCACCTCCCGGTCTGGACCATCACCCTGGTGACTTTCCTGGGTATCATCGGCTTTCCCTTCGCCATGTTTTTCACCTGGGCCTTCGAAATGACGCCCCAGGGCCTAAAACGCACGGCGGATGTTCACCCGGAGGAGTCCATCTCCCACGAAACCGGCAGCCAGATCAATCGACTGATCTTCGCCATGATGGCGATGGCTATTCTGGTGTTGCTGGTGGACCGGCTTTTTTACCGCGTAGAACAGTCGCCGGCTACCGGCGAGATAAACCAGGCCGCAGGCGAGCGCATGGTCCCGGCAACCGCCGTTGAACCACAGCCCGTCGCTGCCGCGGCCCGCGGAAAGCCACGCTCCATTGCCGTACTGCCCTTCGTCAACATGAGTAACGATCCGGACCAGGAGTATTTCTCCGACGGTATCTCTGAGGAATTACTGAACGGGCTGGCCCGCATCGGTGAACTGCGGGTAGCGGCGCGCACCTCCTCCTTTGCCTTCAAGGGCAAGAACCTGGACATCAAGGAAATCGGCAACAAACTGAACGTGGAAGCCGTGCTGGAGGGATCGGTACGCAAATCCGGCAAGCGCATCCGTATTACCGCACAGCTCATCGACGTCAACGATGGCTTCCACCTCTGGTCCGATACCTATGACCGGGACCTGACCGATATTTTTGTAATCCAGGACGAGATATCCGCTGCCATCATAGAGGCCTTACGGGTGCACCTGACCGA
>JAPUKZ010000377.1 GCA_027295405.1 Gammaproteobacteria bacterium | reverse complement strand
AAGCGACCTGTATTTTGACTTCTTGCACACCCCGCAATAGGATCTGCCAATGACTTCAATTGACGACTTGATATCAGCGCTACCCAAGGCGGAATTGCACATCCACCTTGAAGGCTCCCTTGAGCCGGAAATGGTCTTTGTTTTGGCCGATCGAAACGGAATTCCGCTCGATTATGCGTCCGTCGATGTGTTGCAAGACGCATATTCTTTTTCGGGTTTGCAGGATTTTCTCGATATCTACTATACCGGCATGCGGGTTTTACAGACCGAGAGGGATTTCTACGACCTGGCTACTGCCTACTTCGAACGCGCCATGCAAGACAATGTCAGACATGCCGAGGTATTTTTTGATCCTCAGGCTCACACAGATCGAGGCGTTCCATTGGCCGAAGTTGTTGGCGGAATTGTCGCGGCCGTCAAAGAGGCCGCTTTAGCCGGATTGGGCGTATATCTAATTCCGTGCTTCCTCCGGCATCTTTCCGGACAAGACGCGATGGACTCGTTGGTCGAGCTCGAACCATTTGTTGAGCATTTTTGTGGTGTGGGCCTGGACTCCAGCGAACTCGGACACCCACCGAGTAAGTTTGTGGCCGCATTCGAGAGGGCCCGTGAACTGGGCCTGAAACTCGTCGCACATGCGGGTGAGGAAGGCCCACCGGAATATGTCTGGGAAGCTTTGGACATCTTGCACGTGGATCGTATTGATCACGGCAACCGGGCCCTGGAAGACTCAGCGCTTGTAGAGAGACTTCGCAACCATCAAGTACCTCTAACAGTGTGCCCACTATCCAACCTTAAACTTGCGGTTGTGGATGATCTCCGGTTTCACCCACTGAAGAGTATGCTGGATGCCGGTCTTGTCACTACCGTGAATTCCGACGATCCGGCGTATTTTGGCGGCTATCTCAACAAGAATTTTAGGGAAATCGCCAATAGCCTGGATTTGAGCGTAGACGAGGTGATTACACTTGCCGAAAATTCCTTCACGGCATCCTTCTTGCCGGAAAGCGAAATACAGAAGCACCTGGAGGAAATTGGGCGTATTCGGGTGAACTTGTCAGTATCGACGAGTGACCTTTGATCAACACTAACCGCTACTTCCGGCTTAGGCGGGTGTCTTTTCCCATGGCGCGCAGGCAATCGGCGGAGCCGTCGGGTTGCAACGTTGTCTGAAACAGTAGGGGAATGCCAAGCAAAACAATATTCAGGCCTGAACGCACCACGCTGAAGGCAATATCAGAACCCTTGACGCGGGGTTCAAAGTCCTGAAAGCTGCCAATCAACTGCACCGGCGTCGCCAGGTTCACAAAAATCCGTTCCTTGATCCGCGGGACAAGGATCACGTCCACCGTTTGCTCCTTGAAATCAATCACCGCATCACCGAGTACCCGCATTTTCTCGGTATCGATCATCAGCGACCGTTCATGCATTACACCTTTATCCAGTTCAAAGCGGCTGACCACGCAATTCAGGGGAGATTGCGGCTCAAATTGTTCCAGAGAGGCCTTGACCAGTCCCACGCTCCAGGTGTCAAAGGTGCCCGGCTGGTAGACCTCGGGCCACACGCCGACGTCAACCAGGCCACTGCCGTGGCGCAGTGTGTCTTCAAGATGTGGTGTGGTTGATTGCAGGTCCAGGTTCAGGTAAACCTTCCCGTGAACCTCTGACTCCGGGTCATCGTGCCTGACCAGTACGCCGTAATCGAAGTTGGCAACACGCAGCTGGAAATCCAGTGCGTAGCCTTGGGCGAGCAAAGCCATCTTCCCAGTCAGGTCTATCCCACCCTCAGGAATGTTCACGCGCAAATCCCTGACGGTGACACTGTCTGCTTCGGTGCGCACCGACAGACGGCCATCACCCAACAGGCTCTGGCCCAGGAACAACTCCTGAAATTCGAGTTTGAGGTCCAGGCTGAAGTTCTCCAGCACCTCTCCGCTCAGAAAGTACTCTATGCCCCTGGGCTCCAGAGAATTCTCTTCGGCCACGTTGGGTATGGCGACGGCAGCACCGGTTGCGGAATCTTCCACTGTTGCCCCCTCTTGCCCAGTGCTTGCCGGTTGTTCCTGAGCTACCGCCCCAATCCAAAAATCATCCAGCTGCAGGCGAGTACTGCTCAAGTCTGCATCAAGATGAGGAGCCTGGTCTCCCATTCGAAAATGCACAACACCGTTCATGCGGCTCTCGCCGAGCTCCAGTTCCAGATTCGGAATGACATAGCTGTTGTCTGTATAAGCTAACTTGCCGGCGGCGCGGTACGGGCCCCAGGCGGGTACATCAAATCCGGCAACAGGCGACAGGGTGTGGAGGCTGGGCCCCTGCACACTCAGTGTCGTTTCGTTACCGCTGGAGTGCCTGTCCCAGTTCAGCGCCAGTTGCAGCCCGGGCGTTTTCAGCTCAGCGTGCACGAACCAGTCCGGTGCGTTGAGCAGCAGGTCCTGCAGAGTGCCGCCCGTAACTGCCAGTTCCATGGGTTGCTGCAGATAGTGACCCTTGCCTTGCAATAGCAATTCCTCTGACCAGGGCAGATGGCCACGCAAGCTGTCCATGTCCCATGCCAGGTTAGCGCCGCGGGCAAGATCGATATAGCTGATCGAGATGTCTGAAATATCGATGTGCCGAACATCGGCCGCCATGATCCAGGCCTGCTCGACGGCCGGTTGTTCACTCAGTTGTGTCCCGCCTAACTCATGTTCAGGGCTGAGGTCCCAGTTTTGGCTTCCGTCCTCGTAGACCCACAATCCGATGGTCACGCCATTTGCCTGAATCGACTCCAGTACAAATTCCTGGAACAACAGGGACAGCAAATCTAACTCCATGTGCACGCGTTCAATGTGCACTAACTTACCCTCGCGCCCGGTGGGATTACCTATAGAGATGTCCGTGACCTCCAGGGTGGGCACCAGGGAAGGGACCAGTCTGATATCGCCGGTAAAACTGACTGGGCGATCGAGCGCGGCACTGGCCGCATGGGTAAGCGGAGCATTCAAACTGGAAAGCGGCAACGTCACTTGCAAGGCGATGAGCAACAGCCACATAAACAGTGGGAACAGAATCAGCAATGCCCCCGCGGCCAGCGGGGAGCGTATCATGGCGCGTATGGCGTCCTGCCAGTCCAGGGGCAGGTATATCAGCACACCCCGGGAGAAGCTCTGTCCGCCCGCCGAATTCGTGTCAAATAGTACCCGGCGACCGCCTGAATCGGCAGCAATGCCCGTCGCACCACCAGGGAACACAATCATTTCGATCAACTACCCTCGTGTGCGCGTTTGAACTTTCTCCCTGTTGCCTGACCCACCGTGTGGCAATTCCATCTACGGACCGCGCACTCTATACTGCCCTACGATAGCATTAGTGACCTTGCGCTTGAAAAAGCCAAATGCCAAAAATGTGAGGCAGAACATGAAAAACCTGAGTTTCAGCATCCGGGCGCTCTCTTTTTTGGTGCCTCCCGTGATGTTTCTCGGGCTTTTGCTCTCGCTGCGACCGTACATGCCGGAGTTGAGTCAGAATGCACTGGTCCTGCTGGCCAACTTGCCTTATGTGTTGCTGGCGGTAGGTGGCGCGATCGCATTGCAAATCAAACATATGCGACTTCTGCTGCTGGCAGCGGTTACCGCCGCGTCCTACGGTATTGTGCAATCGAAATTGCAGGCTTCCCTGGCACAGCCAGGTGTTGCTGACATCTACCTGGCATTGGCGATCGCTTTACCCACCCTGGTACTGTTCCTGTTGTTCTTGCCGGAACGGGGCCCGCACTCCGGTGTCGTGTTGGCGGCTTGTATTTCAGGGCTTGTCGCGCTCGCCTATGCTTCCTACTGGCTGGCCGGCTATTTCCCCTTCGCCGTTCCGATTAATCCTGAGTGGGTCGTCCTGTGGCCCAGACCGGATTATGTTCTTCCGCTGGCTCTGAGCGCGCTTCACTTCCTGGTACTACTGGCGGGGCTGTTCATGCTCTGTTTGCGCAATTCGCCCGCAAACGCGGCGATGATTGTCACGCTTCTCTGCGGTACTGTGCTGCTCGCGGTATTCTACCTGCCCAATATTTCCACAGTGACGTTTACCGCTGCCGGTATCAGCCAGGTGCACGGCGTCTTGCGCTGCTCCCATGCGATGGCTTTTCGGGACGAGTTGACGGGTTTGCTGGGCCGGCGTGCCTATGACGATCAGTTGCGCAGACTGGGTGGACGTTATTCCATCGCCATGCTGGACATCGATCATTTCAAACGCTTCAACGACACCCACGGCCACAATGTAGGTGACGAGGTGCTCAAACTGGTAGCCAAGAAGATCAGCAGGGTGGGCGCAGGCGGGATTGCCTTTCGTTATGGCGGCGAAGAGTTTTGCATTATGTTTCCAGGCCGTTCCGCGCGGCAGTGCGTGGAGCCATTGGAACGTGTACGCACCTCGATTGCCGACTACGACCTGGTGATCAGAAACACGGCCAAGCGGCCGAAAACGCCAGCTGCCGGGAAAAAGCTACGGGGCAAGACCACACCAGTGGAGACGGTATCAGTTACTATAAGCCTTGGCCTGGCGGAACGCAGCCGCGAATGTCCTAAAGCTGATGATGTCTACAAGGCTGCCGACATGCAGTTATATGCAGCCAAACAAGGCGGGCGAAATCGCCTTAGCGTCCTTGAGGCGTAATGCTCGGGATACAGGGGGCCAGCGGGGTGTTCTCCTATGCCTCAGTTTGCCCCGCCGGTGTCTTTCTGAAGTGACTGCAGCACGCGGTCCAGGTTAAAACTGCCTGGTCTCTGGCGTGGGGGGTATTCCTTAAAGGTGCCGATAAACTGACCCACATAGGCTGCTGCGGGCGAGAGCAGAAATAAGCGCTCAAAGTGTAAATCGGCGTGTACGTTTGACCCGGTTTAGGCGCCGATTCGTCGTGTAAGCTATTGATTATCGGCACAAAGTAGGGTCAATTTTCGATGCCTGTTTACACGCTGAGAGCGACCAGTTGGGCTATGATGGAGTGATAGGCAGGAGTCGTCGACTCAAAATGGCCATTTTCCCGACATTCTACACAAGCATTTAACAGCTACAGGAGGCAACACATGGGAATGTACGCTATGACTGGTGGTGCTACCGGCATTGGTGCTGCCATTAAAAATCGTTTGCACACGGAAGGTCACGAAGTCACCGTTATCGATATAAAAAATGCGGATATAGAAGCAGATCTGTCTTCTGATGGAGGCCGCCAGCATGCTAATGCAGAACTTGCCAAGGTGGCGTCGGCCGGACTCGATGGCTTTATCGCTTGTGCGGGCGTGGGGTCGCATGTAACACCGTTCTCATTGATTACCAGCGTCAACTATTTTGGGGCAATTGCCAGCATTGAGGGGGCGAGGGACCTTGTTGCCAAAAACAACGGGGCGCTGGTCATTGTGTCTTCCCAATCTGCTGTCATGGACTATGACAAAAACTACGTGCAGCTGCTGGAGGAAGGCAAGGAAGTGGAAGCCTGCGCTGCAGCCGACACGCTAGATGGCCAAACCGCCTACGGCGGCGGTAAACTCGCGTTAACCCGCTGGATGCGAAAGCATTGCACTGAATACGCGACTATGGGGGTGCGGATGAACGCGATCGCGCCCGGTTATACTGAAACGCCATTAAACCTTGAGGCTGCAACCAGTCCCGAGTATGCCGAAGCAATGGCCCAATACAAGGCGTCGATTCCGGTGGGCTTTGCCGGTACACCGGAAGATCAGGCGGCTGCCACCTGCTTCCTGTTGAGTCCGGAGGCTCGATATATTTGCGGCACGGTATTATTTGTCGATGGCGGTAGTGACGCCCAGATGCGACCGACTGAGTTTTAGCGGCCAGGGCTCCCATAGAAGCAGAACTATGGGGAGTCTCTGACAGCCCGGACTTTAGAGAGTACTTCTCCTGGTTTTAGGCCGACATTCCCACTTATTGATTATTGGCGCCGAGGCTTCAAAGCTTTGCCTGAACATCAGGCTGATTGCAAATAGAATTGAAAGGAGAATCGATGGACAGCTATCGTGAAATTGAAAACCTGATCTATACCTATGCCGAGCTAATTGATGCTGGAAACCTGGAAGGCATGTCCCAACTCTTTAGCCATGCGGAATTTTTTGGCCCCGATGGAAAGGTCGCTGCTACCGGTGCAGAAGCATTTCTCGCGCTTCAGCGCCAGGCCGTCAAGATATATGCGGGCACGGGAACACCCTGTACAAAACATATCACCACTAATGTCATCATAGAGATGAGTGAATCCGCAGATGCTGCAACGGCCAGATCGTACTTTACGGTATTTCAGTCTACTGAAGGCCTGCCATTACAGCCCATCATAGCGGGTCGATATGAGGATAGTTTCGAGCGTGTTGACGGGAAATGGCGATTCAGGCAGCGTCAATCGATACCTGAATTCTACGGAGACCTTTCAAAACATCTGCTCTTCGATGTCAGTGATCGCATGCGCTA
>JAPUKZ010000376.1 GCA_027295405.1 Gammaproteobacteria bacterium | reverse complement strand
ATGCGCGGAATAAATACACCGACTCCGGTATTCAGGTTGTACTGCACAGCCGCATAGTAGGTCTGGTCCGGCAGACGCGGCAGGTTTTCATTGGCGCGGTCGATCGGACAGGAGTCTATCTGGATCAGGGTCAGGTCAGTGCGCTCACACCCTGCCGCCGGTGGCATACTGACATCTGCGAGCAGCAACTGGGTGTCATCAAATTCATCAATTTCCCCGTCGTTGAAGGTGGCATTGAAGCTGAACTCCAGATTGTCCGTGGCCAGCCAGGTCGTTTCAAGTTCAATCCCGGAGATAGTCGATTTGGCCGCGTTGATGGTGGCCCCGGCAGGAGAATTGGTGCGAGTGTTGATCACCAGCGTGGTGAGCTGGCGGTTGGTGTAGTCGGAGTAAAACACCGCCGCGTTTATGCGCAGGCGCCGGTTCAACAAATCCAGTTTGATACCAAACTCCCAGTTCTCCACCTCCTCTGGCTCAAAGGTTTCCAGATCGCCGCTGGGTGCCTCCGATAATCCGCCAGACAGGAAACCCTCGCTGTAGGTCAGGTAGACACTGCCGGCATCTATCCAGTCGGACTCGGTGATCAGGTACTGGATGCTGCCCATAAAGCTGGTATCGTCATCACCCACATCTGCGCTGGTAAAATCCGAGAGCATGAATCCAAAGTTCGGGTCGTATTCAAACACGCTGCGATCCACGGCCCAGGCGCCGCTGAAGATCGGCAAGACGAAACCGCCGTTAGCATCCAGAGTTTCCGGAATCAGGGCATAGCGCTCACGATCCAACTCCCGCTCCTCATCCGTGTAGCGGATACCCAAGGTGGTGCGCCAATTGTCATTGAATGACCATTCCACCTGGGAGAATACCGCCCAGGCCGTGTTTTCGGCCTCCAGCAGGGTGGAGGTTGCATTCAACATGAACAACCCACCGATGCCGGGATCAAAAGGCCCCAGGAAGTTCACCGCCCGATTACCGTCCGTCTTTTCGCTGAAGTAGAAGGCACCGGCAACGTACTGCATGCGATCATCGAAGGCCGCGCCGGTCAGCTGAAACTCCTGGGTGTACTGGTCGGTCTCCCGATTACCACTGTCCGGATGCACCAACTGGGTCCGGTGCAACCAGGGCAGCGCGGTGTGATCCAGCTCATCGTCCTGGGCTGCATCGGTGTAACGCCAGGCGGTCACACTCTTGAGGGACAGGTTGTCATTGATTTCCCACTCGGCGACCAGGGAAACTCCCTGGTTTTCCGCCTCGTAGGCGCCACCCAGGTCCGAAATGACGTCGCGTTCATCGCCCTCATCCGCTGCATCCTGGCAGAAGTCGTCATAGGTTCGCCCGGTAGACGGAACCACCTGGATGGCGTCAAACAACGCTGCCTGCCAACCGACGACACCCGGCACTGGCACACACTTCTGCGGTCGCGCCTTCTGGTCCGTGTCCGCGTAATTGACACTCAAGTCCAGGGTGAGATTTTCGGTGGCCAGCCAGCGCAGTTGCCAGATGGCATTAAGCCGCTTCTCATCGACATAGGATTCGCCATCATAGGCATTGTCGATAAAACCGTCCCGGCTGACGCCGGTGACGGCGAGCCGGGTCATCCAGGAGTCAGACAACGGCACGTTCAGCACCACCGCGCCATCCAGTCGATCGTAGTTGCCCACCCGCAATTCAACACTGCCTTCAAACTCTTCCTGAGGCCGGTTGGTGGTAAATACCAGAGCACCCCCGGTAGTGTTCTTGCCGAACAGGGTACCTTGCGGCCCCCGGAGTACCTGCACCGACGCGATATCATTCAGATCCAGCAGTGCGCCGTCGGGGCGCCCAACGTAGACATCGTCAATATAAATACCCACACCCGAGTCGATATTCGGGCCGGTGTTGCGCTGACCGATCCCGCGGATATAGATATTGGCTAATGGCGCATTACCGTTGGCGGACTGCACTTCAATATTCGGGGCGATATGGTTGAGGTCAGCCAGATTGCGCACCCCCGCCTCACGCAACGCGGCCGCACCCAGCGCGGTGACCGCGACCGGGGTTTCCTGCAGGCTTTCCGCCCTTTTCCGGGCGGTAACGATGACTTCCTCGAGCACCGCGTCCTGTGCAGCGAGCGGCAGCGGCAGCAGCGGCAAGCCCAGCGAGGCAATGGCAACAGCAAGGGTTGAGCGTAAAAAATTCCGGGTTACGGGCACAGTATTCATGGCGCTTACCTCTTATTGTGGTCAATCCGGTATCAGGCGTGCCAATGGGCTGGGGCAGAAGTCTAGGCCCCGGCAGTCAAGCCCTGGGGGCAACTGACCCCGGTTCCACCCAGACCGCAGTAACCGCCGGGGTTCCTGGCCAGGTACTGCTGGTGATAGTCTTCAGCGTAGTAGAACGCGGCGGCGGGAATAATTTCAGTGGTGATATCGCCATAGCCCGCCGCCTGCAATTGCGTCTGAAAGCCAGACTTCGACGCCGCCGCCTGCGCCGCCTGCTCCTCGGAAAACGTATAGATACCGGAACGATACTGGGTACCCGTATCGTTACCCTGGCGCATACCCTGGGTGGGGTCGTGGCCCTCCCAAAAAACCTCCAGCAATTCCGCATAGCTGACTACCGCAGGATCGAACACCACCAGTACCACTTCGTTATGCCCGGTCTGACCGCTACAGACTTCCTGATAGCTGGGATTGGGGGTCAACCCCGCCGCATAACCGGCCGCTGTGGTAAACACACCCGGTAACTCCCAGAACTTGCGCTCCACCCCCCAGAAACAACCCATACCGAATACGGCTTGCTCGAAGCCGGCGGGAAAAGGGGGTTGCAGCGGGTTACCGTTGACAAAGTGTTGCGCTGGAACCGACATCGCCTCTTCCCGCCCAGGCAAGGCGGTCTCCGCGCTGGGCACCTGCTGTTTTTTTCTGATTCCGAATAAATCCATGGGCCCCAGTATAGCTCACCAAGCCGTCAGCAGCAGACCAGGCGTGATTTAATCTGACCCTGCCCGCTCCGCCCTTACCGGGAAACAGGATCTCTATCACCGCTGGGGTGGCTAGAAATCCGGGGGCTGAGCCCTGCCACACATATACCTGTCTGTTCAAATCGGCTAGATTAGGCCACTGCAAAATCACGATAAAAATTTTATGGGTGTAAATCGCCGCAGCTTTATACAGATCGCCGGTACCTGGTTTTTCAGCGCGGCTGTTTCCAAGCCCGCCGCGGCTATTTCCAAGCCCGCCGCGGCACTTCCCAGGCCCGCCACGGCGCTGCCTGCACCCGTCGTGGCGCAGCTTTCTTCCGTCACGACGCAATCTGCGCAAACAGTCGCGGTAAGGTTTCCACAGGGGGTTGCATCGGGGGATCCGCAGCCAGATTCAGTGATGTTGTGGACCCGGGCAGAGCCTGCTGTGGCCGGCGAGATTGATTTGCTGTTACAGGTCAGCGGTAGTGAGGATTTTTCCCGTGTGATCATCGAGGAGAAAATCACCGCGCTGGCAGATAACGATTACACCGTACGCGCGCACATTTCCGGGCTGAAACCCGCACGACACTACTATTACCGATTTCTAGCCACGGCTGGTGGTGACTCCCGCGTCGGCCGCACCATGACGGCGCCGGAGCCTGATGACTCGCGGGCAGTGAACCTCGCCTTCGCCAGTTGCCAGAACTACGAACAGGGATACTTTGGCGCCTGGTCGCGCATGATCAGCGAGGACCAGCAGCAAGCAGCGGATCAACAAATACAATTTGTTCTGCACCTGGGCGACTTTATCTACGAGCGCTACCGCAACAAGGCCTCCAAAGGTGATCGCTTTGTGCGGCGTCTGCCCGACTTTCCCGACGGCGCCAACAATGACAAGCGGGTGTGGGCCCATAGCCTGGCGGATTATCGCCACCTGTATAAAACCTATCTGAATGACCCGCATCTGCAGGCGGCCCGCGCACGCTGGCCGTTTGTGTGCACCTGGGACGATCATGAATTCAGCAACGATGGTTTCCAGCACTTCAGCACCTACGGTGACGAACCGCTGGCAGAACCTCAACGGCGCCGGGATTCGAATCGCGCCTGGTTTGAGTATATTCCGGCCCTGGTGCCGAACAACACCGATGACCTGCGCATTTACCGCGATCTACGCTGGGGTCAGCAGGTACAGCTGCTGATCACCGATTTGCGCAGCTATCGCAGTCCCCCGCCTCTACCCAACGGGCTGCAGGAAGAACTGGGGCTGCCCATGCTGGCTGCGGAGTTGGTGGATATTCTCGACGCCGGGCGCGCTTACCGGAACGGCAATCCCCCGCAGCTGCTGCCCTTCGGAGACGGCACCCATCCCAACATCGCCCACACCCGCGAGCCGGGTACCATGCTGGGCGCCGAACAGAAACAGTGGCTCAAATATCGCTTGCTGGAGTCCGACGCCAACTGGAAAGTCTGGGGCAACGCCTTGCCGATTCTGCCACTGCGACTGGATTTGAGTTCCCTGCCAATGCAGGGATTGCACGACAGTGTGCTCAGCGACGACGCCTGGTCGGGATTTTCCGGCGAATACCAGGAGTTAATGAGCTTCCTTGCCGATAACCACATCCATGGCCTTGTATCACTGTCGGGCGACCACCATGCCCAGGGTGCGGGCAGCCTGGTGCGTGATTACAAGGCCAAAGATCCTCACTATGTGGCGGTGGATTTCAATGTCACCGGTATCAGTTCCTCGCCCCAGTTCGGCGGTGTATTACACCGGGGGCTGGACGACAATCCCGACTTCCTGCAACTGGTGCGAACCGAGCGGGATGGAAAGCAACTGGAAACCTGGAACATGAGCCTGACCCAGGGAGTTTTGTCGGCCATGGCGTTTTCCACCTTCGGTTGGGAGGCCCTGTCCGAGTGGCTGGGACCAAACCCGGCCGCGCCGGGACTGCGCTATCTGGACAGTAACAGCAACGGCTACGGACTCGCCCAATTTGAGCAGGAACAGTGCCGCGTGCAACTGATCACCGTGCAAGCGCCCCTGCAGGATTCCAGTGCGGAGGGACTGGACATTCTGCACAGCGCGAACTTCGAACTGAAGCAATGGTCCAACGATGAGCAACCGGATCTGAGCGGCCCGGTATTTGAGGGCCAGGCACCCTTCCCCTTTGCTTAGACATTAGGCTTTTTCATGCAATTGTCATAAAAGAAGGCTATGCTGAAATAAGGATAGAAAAGGTAAACAAAGACACAGTACCATGAGCAATCTACATAACTTTGACGCCACCGAACTCTGCAGCAAAAAGCTGTGGGAAATGGTCAGTGACGAGCACAACCGGTCCAGCCAGTCCGAACTCAAGGCCGCATTGGCAGAACTTACGGACCGCCGCCACTACCTGAGTGAACTGGAACATATGGGCATTTTCGACGAGCGCAGGAACTGATTGGCGCAGCCACCCAGCCGCCGCTCCAAACCGGGCGAGATCGACAAATTCCTCAGCCGTAGCAAGCACCTGGTGCAACGGGCGCGCAGTGGTGCCCGGTTGATCTTCGCCATAGACGCCACCGCCAGTCGGCAACCCACTTGGGACCAGGCCTGCCAAATACAAGGGCAGATGTTTCTCAGCACCCACGGTCTGGGCGGCCTGGCAGTACAACTCTGCTACTACCGCGGATTTTCCGAGTTGCGCGCCAGTAAATGGCTGCTTGACGAAACCGCCCT
The DNA here is from genome assembly GCA_027295405.1 of Gammaproteobacteria bacterium. Classification (GTDB taxonomy): domain Bacteria; phylum Pseudomonadota; class Gammaproteobacteria; order Pseudomonadales; family Halieaceae; genus JAPUKZ01. The sequence continues at coordinate 1,945 of JAPUKZ010000376.1, read as the reverse complement.
GCTGCGACAAATGAGCGCGGTACGCTGCGAGGGGGGCTACACCCAGATCGAACGCCTGCTCAATCACGCCCTCAAGGAACACGAAAACGAACCCGTAAAAGCGCTGGTGTTTATCGGTGATGCCATGGAGGAAAACCCCGATACTGTTTGCGGCAAAGCCGGGCAGGCGGGGATACAGGGGCTACCGCTGTTCATGTTTCAGGAAGGACACGATCCCGCGGTGGAGCACACCTTCAAAACCATGGCGCGCCTCAGCGGTGGCGCCTATGCCCGTTTTGACCACAACAGCGCCGCCGAACTGGCGGAATTACTGGGTGCTGTCGCCCGCTATGCCGCCGCCGGCCGTAGCGGATTGCTGGAATATGGCACAGAGGCCAGTGCTGGCGTTAAACTGCTGCTTCAGCAACTGAAATAAGGTCTTCCCTGTGCCCCGTCTGATCCTCCTGCTGGTACTCGGTACCATCGCCTATGTGGTGTACCAGCGGGTAAGCGCCCTGCCGCCACCACAAAGAAAAAAAGCCTCTCTGCAAATTGGTCTGTGGGTATTGGTGGTTGTGGTGCTGCTGGCCACAGTGACCGGTCGCATGCACTGGCTGGGCGCGGCAATCACGGCTCTGCTGGTCGGCGCCAGCCGCTTGCTGCCAGTGCTGATTCGCCTGTTCCCCATGTTGCAGTGGTTACAACGTCGGCAGGGGAGTGCCACCAGCGCCGGCGGAGGTGGCCAACAATCCACCGTCGAAACCGCCCTGCTGCGAATGGTGCTGGATCACGACAGCGGGGATATCAAGGGCGAGGTGCTCAGCGGCGATTTCGTCGGCTGCCAACTGGACAAGCTGGAACTCTCACAGCTCGAAGAACTGCTGTTGTGGTGTCGCTCCCGGGACGCAGACTCAGCCCGGCTGCTGGAAAGTTACCTGCAGGGTCGCTTCGGGGCGGAAACCGACTATCAACAAACCCCACCCCCGGAAGGCGGCGGCAATATGGGTCGCGCCGAGGCGCTGGCGGTGTTGGGATTGCCCGATGACGCCAGCAATGCTGACATCACCGCCTCCCACCGCAAACTCATGCAAAAACTGCATCCGGATCGCGGTGGCAATGACTATCTGGCGGCCAAACTCAACCAGGCCAAGGACGTGCTACTGGGCTAGAGACCCGCGCCATCTGTCCGCGTGGTCTAGCCGCGAACACTAGCGATGACTGAGCGATACCGCTAAACTGCCCTGCCTTTGACGAGCCGTATTTTCAAGGTATGAAGTCGAGCATGAATGACGTTTTCGTGGTGTGTAACCAACTGGGCCAATACTGGGGCAAGAAAAAAAAATGGGTGGATGGCACCGATCCCAAACGGGTGCTGACCTGCAAGCACGAGGATGAAGCGGTAAACCAGCTGGTAGAGCTCAGCGCCAGGGACATCGACCTGCGTGGCGAAGTGCGGGCGGCGGAAACCAATGAGCGCGGTGTTCCGCAGCTTGAGCCCAGTGAGCACCTGCTTGCAGATGAACCGGAGCCCATCATTGAATTAGTCGCAGATGCAGATGGCGAGAGGGATTCAAAAACGCCGGATCACTGTAGGTGACGTGGCAGCCGGCGATAATGGGCTTATCACCGCCGTCAATCGGCTCCATCTCATCCCGGACGTAACGATTTCCCTGCTGGCATTCAAGCTTGTAAGCCTCGTCTCCATGGCACTGAGACTCATCAATCACTGGCGCTGAAACCGCCTCATCAGTCTGCGGGGCACAAGCCACAATCGATGCCAGGAGTATGACAAGGAGTACTGTTCGGAGTCTGGTTAACATCTCTCTGCTCCAGTCTTGCCCAGCAACAGCCTGGACTTCAGGAATTGCGGTTCATGGTACGTACCATATAGCTGAGGTGTAAGCCCGCTCCTGGGTAGTAGCCGGCGCATCTTCCGGTGCAGTCACATCAAAGTAGGCTTCATCAA
>JAPUKZ010000375.1 GCA_027295405.1 Gammaproteobacteria bacterium | reverse complement strand
TAGTAGTAGGGATTACGCTGACGGTGCTCGGCCACCTGTTGCTCCCAGAACGCAGCGCGCTCGGGTTTGCCGTTGCGAGTGTGCAGTACCATCAGATTGTTCATGGCAGAGCGGGAATTCGGGTTTAACTCGATTGCGGTCAGGTAGCTTCGCTCCGCTGCCTCCGCCTGACCAGCGCGATTGTAAATAACTCCCAGATTCACCCACAGATAATCGGTGGCCCGACTCAATTTGACCGCCTTGATGGCGTGAGCATAAGCCCCCCCGACCTGGTCACGTCGCAGGAGCATCATCGCCAGGTTGCTATGGTGCAGCGCGAACGCATCCGCGTCCGCCAGCAGCCGGGTGCCAGCGACCGACTTGCGCTGCACCGGGACAATATCCACCATGTAGGTTTCGTTGCGGCGCAATCGGACCAGCACATTGACGTGCTGACGCAGGGCCACGCGAGTGCCATAGCGTATCCACTGCGGACGCAAGGTCAGTGTCTGATAGCGAGCATCCAGGCCAGCGTAACGGGCCATGCTGACAAACAGGTGGGCATAGGTGAGACAGTTGGCAACGCCGCGCTCAAAGGCCTGGGCCGCGGTGCCATCAGCCTCCGGATCATAGTCAATTCCCAGCAGGGCGCTGCTACGCAAACTGCTGTGTAACATGTGCAGACGCTGGCGCGGTAAACGCGCGGTCAACACGTAGCGATCTACAAAGTCCCGCATCTCATCCGTCAGGGCCAGCAAATCGGGTGTCGGTGCCCGGTTTTCCGCCTCTGCAACAGATAATTCACTACCGCCCTGTTGCAGGGGTTCCAGTTTACCGAGATCGGGAGAATAAGGCGGCGCCTGGGCGCAGGCCAGTAACAGCGACACGAGCGAAAGCACAGCCACCCGCAAGACGGCAGCAATAATCGCCATACGCGCCATACGCCCTCCCGGCAGTCAACAACTGCATCTTGTGGCCTTGTCTTCAGTATAGCACTTTAACTTTTGGCCCTGGCAATTGCGATGGCAGCCCACGCCAACCCGGTGTTCGGCCCAGCGCTGTTCTCGCACCAGCCACTCGGGGCAGATCCCGCTACCGCCGCCACACTGCACGTTTTCCAGGGCCAGGTATTCCTGAAAGTTGTCCGGCCCGACGCCGCCGGCGGGGCAGAATCACAGCTCGGGAAAAGGTCCGGCAAGCGCTTTCAGCAGCGGTACCCCCCGGCCAAGTGGGGGAGCACAAAATGCCCCGGAATTGATTTGCATCAAGGCGTGATTCCAACAGCTCGCCTCCCCTGCCTTACAGCGTGGTCGGCTTTTTTTTGCCTGTGCTTGCCGACTATGCCGCTGTGTGCATGCCGCACTCGCGACCATCGGACACCTTGGTCGGATCAAAGTAATGCCGGCAGGTCAGTAGCTTATGGGTCGCCATATAGGCTTCCACCTGCTGTTCTGACCAGTAGAAAATCGGCGCCACCTTGATGATGCCGCGTGCATCCCGCGACACAATATCCAGGGTCTGACGGTGTTCTGTCTCTTCCCGGCGTAACCCGGTGAGCCATATCTCCGGCTGCAGGTCCTGCAGTGCCCGCGCGAAGGGTTCCAACTTGACCTGCTGGGTAAACTCACTGTGCAGACTTTCATCCTCCACCATGGGTACACCACCCAGTAACGCGTTGCGTCGTTCGGAGGTCATCTCTGGCGAGTAGATATGCATATTCAAATCCAGTTGGCTGATAAGTTTTTCAGCAACCAGGTAGGTATCTCGCAGGTTATAGCCGGTGTCTACCCAGACGGTGGGGACCGATTTGTCGATTTCACTCACCATATGCAACATCGCGGCAGCATTGCGCCCAAAACTGGTGGTCGCAATAGTGCGCTGGCCAAGGCCCAGTGCCCAGCGCAGAATATGCTCGGGGCTGGCATGGCGCAGTTGCGCATTGACTGTGTCAAGATCCAAAGACATGACTGGCGCTGTATTCCTCATCACCCAGGACCAGTAAGGTTATTAAATCGGGCCGACAATGACAAATAACGAAGAATCATATGGTTATGACGCTTTCGATTGATCAATTTCGCCAATCAATATTGGCACTGAGGGAACATTGTCCCGTATCGTCGCGTCCCCAATACTAGCGTGGTAATGGCGGAACCAACGAGGTAGCAACATGAAAAACGCTCTCTGTGAACGACTGGGTATCGATTATCCCCTCTTTGCCTTCACCCACTGCCGCGATGTCGTGGTGGCGGTGAGTAAAGCCGGTGGCATCGGTGTGCTGGGCGCGGTCGGTTTCAGCCCCGAACAATTAAAAGAGGAGTTGGACTGGATCGACGAGCATATTGGCGACAAACCCTACGGTGTAGACATTGTCATCCCCCAGAAATACGAGGGCATGGGCAACACGTCTGCGCAAGAGATGGAGGAGCAACTCTGGAAAATGGTGCCGCAGGAGCATATCGACTTCGCCCAGAAACTGCTCGCTGACGCCGGCGTACCCGAATGGCCGGATGGCACCACTAGCATGGGGTTGATGGGCTGGACCGAGGCGACCGCAACGCCCCTGCTGGAAGAGGCCCTGACCCGACCCGGATGCAAACTGATTGCTAATGCACTGGGTACTCCGCCGGCCGAAAAAATCAAGCTGGTGCAGGACAGCGGCCGCCTTATCGGAGCGTTGTGCGGCAGGGTAAAACAGGCGGTGGCGCACAAGGAAGCCGGTCTGGACTTTGTTGTCGCCCAGGGCGGTGAAGGTGGCGGCCACGCCGGTGAAGTAGGTTCCATCGTGCTGTGGCCACAAGTTGTGGATGCCATCGGTGACACCCCGATGCTGGCCGCAGGTGGTATCGGCAACGGTCGCCAGATGGCTGCCGCTCTCGCCATGGGCGCGGCCGGCGTCTGGACCGGCTCCTTATGGCTGACGGTCGAGGAAGCCCATGTGGAAGAGGCGCAGCGGGAATCGCTGCTCAACGCCACTAGCGAGGATACGGTTCGCTCCCGCTCCTGGACCGGCAAGACCTGTCGCATGTTGAAAAACCAGTGGACCGAAGCCTGGGAACAGCCCGATACCCCCGACCCGCTGGGCATGCCTTTGCAGGGGATGGTGACCTCCGACGGCATGCGCCGCACCGCTACCTACGCCGGTGTGGGTGATTGTCAGAAAGTCGCCTTCAACCCCTGTGGTCAGGTCATTGGCCAGATCACTGAGAAAGAAAGCTGTCGCAACGTGGTGTACCAGATGCTCAGCGAGTATGTGGACGCAGTAGAGCGTATCAACAATCTGATGCCGGAAGCCTGATCGGCCCGGCGTCAGTCCCACGGGAAAGCTGATGACGTCGCCACTAACGCTCTCCAGCAACAACCCGATAGACTTGAAATTGCCCAGGGCATAAGTGATGAGGGTTACCACCAGGATGATGTTAACCACCGCCAGCCCGGTCGCATCCAGTATCGCGCCAGTCACCCTGACGCCCTCACCAGACGTGGCTAAACCTGGTGCAGTTCAGTCAGGCCGCCGCTTTGGCGGCGGTGACTTCCAGTTCTGCATGCAAGTCCAGGTACTGCGTTGTCAGCTTGTGGCTGGGTGCCAAATCGATCAGCGGTCGGTGGTCGCGGTGAGACTCCCTCATCTTCACCGAGGAGCTAAGGTAGCTGTTGAAGATGGGCATGCCCGCTTCTGCCAACTCCGCCACCAGTTCGCCCGGCAGCCGCGCCTGGCTGTTGAACTGATTGATCACGATTCCCTCCAGTTCCAGGTCGGGATTGTGATCCTCCTGCAATTCAATAATATTCTCCATCAAGATGTACAGTGACTGACGTGCGAACGTGTCACAGTCAAAGGGAATAATCAGCCGGTCCGCGGCGATCAGCGCTGCCTTACTGTAGAAATTGAAATTGGGCGGGGTATCGATATAAATGCGGTCGTACTCCGCTTCCAGTTTGTCTACCGCATCGCGCAATTTGTAGATCTTGTAGCGGGACTCCAGCTCCTTCTCCATGCCGTTCAGGGCCAGGCTGGAGGGCATCAGGTAGAGGTTTTCGTAGGGCGTTTCCCAGACAAAGGAATCCGGGTTCCTGGCCATCTTGCGCGAACCCACCGTCTGCTTGAACAGCGCCGCCACCCCCTGCGCCTCCGCGGGATAAGCCTCGGCATCGATCTCACCAACCAGGTAGTGAGTGGTGTTGCCCTGCGCATCGAGATCGATAACCAGTGTGCGCAGGCCCATGGCCGCGCCGATAGCCGCCAGATTGCAGGTAATGCTGGTCTTGCCGACACCACCTTTCTGATTGAAAACAACTCGTATCATAACTGCCATACCCTCCTGTAAACGGGGATACGATTCTAATCAAAGGTGCGCGCCAATGTAAGATGAACGGGACAAATTGCGCGGTTTTCTGCGCGGTTTTCCCGTTAGCTAGTGACTGTAGCGTATAAAGTGTACATTCATCGCCTCCCGATTCGCCCGTTACTGCGTCGCCTAAGAGCGCCTACTGTTGGTGCGGCTCTTGGAAAGGTGACCTACATTCCCTGCGAACTGCGTCGGAGTGCCGCATCACTTGCAGCGAACAAATTGGAAGGCTCTGAATGTACACTTTATACGTTACAGGACATTAGTACTCCATCAACATGATATTGACGGAGTACTAGGGCCAGCCTCAGGCTGCATTCCAGACTCGCTGGTAGAGCTCTACAATCTCGACAACATCAGGGATGCGCGGATTGTTGGCCGGTGAGCCGGATGCCAGGGCCTGTTCCGCCATCAGCGGCAGCGACTCGAACCAGCGCCCCTCGTCGATGCCGTAGGCTCTGGGGCTGGGCACCGACAGGTCGATGTTGAGCTGCCTCAGTCCGGCGACCAGTTTCTCCAGCGCCACTGCATCTCGGTCACTCGCCTCGGCAATTCCCATTACCCTGGCGCTGTGGGCGTAGCGCAGCGCCGACTCCTGCACCGACCAGGCCGTGATTTCCGGCAGCAGCATGGCATTACTGAGGCCGTGGGGCACATGAAACAGGGCGCCGATGGGGCGGCTCATGCCGTGAATCAGGGTGACCGAGGCATTGGAAAAAGCGATGCCGCCCTGGGTCGCCGCCAACATCATGGCCTCGCGTGCGGAGCGGTTGTCCGGTTCGGCACAGGCTATGCGAATATTCTGGTAAATACTGCGCATGGCGGTGAGTGCAATGCTGTCGGTAAATGAGTTGGATTTCCGGCTGACATAAGCTTCCAGGGCGTGACACAAGCTGTCGATGCCGGTATCGGCGGTGAGCCGGTAGGGCATGCTCAGTGTCAGTTCATAATCCACCAGCGCCGCCACCGGCATCAGGCCCAGACCCATGCACAACATTTTCTCCTGGGTCCCGGTATCGGTAATCACCGCCACCCGCGTCGCCTCTGAACCAGTACCGGCAGTGGTGGGCACTGCAATGATCGGCAGCCCCGAGTCCACCACCTGTGGCACCTTGTACTCGCGCAGGGGACCCTCGCGCAGCGCCATTGCGGCCACGGCTTTCGCGGTATCGATTGAACTGCCGCCACCCAGGGCGACCACCGCATCGTGGCCGCCATCGCGCAGCACACACAGCGCCGCGGTAACCGAATCGGTGGTGGGATCAGGCACCGCGTCGGCGAATACCCCGTAAGGACTGTGCGCCGCCTGCAACTGCTGTTCCAGGGCGGCGGCGTAGCCGTGTTCAACCATAAAGGGATCGGTGACCAACAGCGGATTGCTGACCTCTAGTTCTCGCAGCGTCTCGACCAGCTGACTGCTGGCGCCCGCGCCCACCCGGAGAATACGCGGTAAATTAATTGTCGCCGTCATTGTCTTTTCCATCCCGTCCCGTCCAGCATCGCCTCTCTATGGGCCTGCCGACCCGGGGACAGCCAAAACCCTGAAAAGGCGCTAACCTTACCACAATGAATGATGACCAGCGCATTGCAGACATCCTCGCCTATTGGTTCGACGAGTTGGACCAACACGGGGTGTGTTCGCCCCGGCAGCACCAGCTATGGTTTCAGTCACGACCGGAAACCGACGCCCACATCGAGGCTTGCTACGGTGAAATGGTGGAAGCTGCCCGCAGCGGTGGTCTGGATCATTGGGCGGAACAGCCGGACGGCCTGATGGCCCTGGTATTGTTGCTGGACCAGTTCACCCGCAACATCTGTCGCGGTACGGGGGGGGCATTCGCCGGTGACGGCAAGGCGCTGGCTCTGGTGCAAAATGCAGTCGCCAATGGCGTTGATCGCGACATGCCCACCATTCACCGCGTATTCCTGTACATCCCCTATGAGCACAGCGAGGCTCTGGCTGCGCAGGAACAGGGAATCGCGCTGTTCGATCAGCTGTTGCGGGACTGCAGTGAGCAGGTTCGTGCCGAGGTAGACCGTTACCGCGATTACTCCGTCGCACACCGGGATGTGATCGCCAGTTTCGGGCGCTTCCCGCACCGCAATCGGATACTGGGACGTGAAAGCACAACGGCGGAACAAGCGCATCTGGCAAAACGCGGGGGATTCTAGGCAGGACAAGATTATTGATACTGGCGTTACTTCTGGCGCCCGCCGCGCTGGCACAGCAGCCACCCGCCTATGACTGCCAACAAAGTGCCGGCCGTCGCGGCTTCGATTTCTGGCTGGGTAGCTGGCGGGTGCGCCAGTTTTTTGAGGAGCGGGACCAGGACGGCAGGTGGCAGGTCTGGTTCGACGGCTATTACACCCGGGAATAACCCACGGTTGAAATCGGCAGCAACCGGTAGATCTCCTGGGTCATTTCGGCCTGATATAAACCGAAGCTGCCGCGCTCCAGATCGTCATAGGCACGCCGGATTGAATCATTGACCTCAGGATAAGCCACCTCATCCCAGGGGCATTCCTCGCGGGAAAAAAAAGCCGCTGCTATGGCTTCCTGGCCGGGCTGACAGTCCTCACTGGCAACGCTGGCCCGAAAACAGATATAAACCTGATTGATAAAGGTAATGGTCCCGGTCATGTAAAACTCCAGCGCCGCCGGCGCCAGTCGAATGCCAGTTTCCTCCCACAGTTCCCGGGCAGTGCCTGCGGCGACAGTTTCACCCCGCTCCATGAAGCCGCCCGGAATCGCCCAAAAGCCGCTGCGCGGCTCCAGTTTGCGCTGTATCCACAACAATTTCTGGCCGCAGGAGAGAAAGCAGGTCAGCATCACCGAGGGGTGGTCAATGCGCGGTTCGGCGCAGCGGATACAATAATCGTACTCACGGGCGTCAGCCGCCAGCTGGTGCGTAACCAGCCGGTCGCCACACTCACTGCAGTATTTCACCAACCCGGGCGCGTCAGATGGACTGGCCGATACGGCGGGCGAGTTGTTGCAGAAGCGCCTGCTCCGCCTCTACCAGGGCAGTGTAGCCATCGCGGGACAAATCCCGGCTCTCGGAAAACTGATGGCTGGTAACGTTCCCATTGGCTGAGGATACCTGCCAGAAAGCAACCAATACCGCTTCCCCACGCCGGTTACCATGCAATTGATCAATGCTCACGTCGATCCGGCCCGCCTCCGGGGAAGTGGCCATTATCGCGACAGTCTGCCCTGCCTCGGCACCGATACCGGTGGCCAGGAAGCGGCGCAGGCTGATCCGCAAGGGCTCTGCCCATTGGTGGTGGCGCGCCATGTGAATTTCCCCGGAGCCGGTTTCCTGCACCAGCCCGGGTTGATCGATATAGGTCGCCACCTCGACGCTACCCAGGGAATACTCAGCGGCAGATTCCTGATCCCCGGAGGTGACAGCGACGGGTGTGCGCAACAGGTAGTAACGGGTGGGCTCAACCGGTTGGCTGGAACAGGCCGCCAGCAACAGCGCGGCTGCCAGGATCAGGGTTCTCATCAGGGACTAGCCTCCGGAATCGGGTCGGGGGGGATTTCTACGGGCATTACCACTGCGTTGGGTCGGTCGGACAGGGTTCGACTGAACTCGCTCAGGTTCTGCAGGGTGCGGTTCAGTTCCAGCAGGCTGGCATTCAGTGACTGGTAGACCCGGGAGTCGGGAGATACACCGGCCAGTACCCGCCGCAGCTCAACCAGGGTGGACTGCAATTCCGAGCTGAGCGCCTGCGTCTTGTTGTGTTCCAATATTTTCCGCAAAGCCGCCAGGGAAGTGGTCAGCTCCGCGATGGCCTGGTTGGCGCCCGTGACAGTCTCTTCCAGCGGTAGCTGATTAACCTTGTCCAGCAACGCGGTGATTTGCTTTTCGATGCGGCTCAAACCTCCGGAAATGGTGGGGATGGTGGTGTACTCCTGGAAAACTCCCGGCTCGGCCGGAGGTTCGTCGGGGTAGAAATCCAGTTCAATATACATGCTGCCGGTGAGTATATTCCCGGTAGACAAGGTTGCTCGCAATCCCCGGGAGACCCCGATTTCTAATGAAAGTCGCAATTCTTCGAGCCTGGCCTGGTTATCCCCCGCATGCAGCCGACCGGGCTCGATATAGATCAACACGGGTATCGCTTCCCCGGAACCATACTCTCCCAGGGACATTAACTCCTGAACCATGACGCGTTTAACGTAACCCAAATTTATCCCCCGGTACTCCACCGGTGCCCCGACTGTCAGCCCACGCAGAGACTGGGTAAACTGGACCACGTAGTGAAGCCCATAACGATAAGGATCCGCCAGAATATCGGTATAGGATGGGTAGAGTTTGAATTCCGCGCCCGACTCCACTGGAAAGCCCTCCGCCATCCCCGGCGGTTTACCGAAAGCCACACCACCCAGCACAAGGGTTTCCAGCGAGCCGACGGAAACCTTCAAGCCGTCGGCATCCACCGTCAGGGAGAGGCCGCTGACGTCCCAAAACCGCACCGAACTGTCAACCAGGTGGTGATAAGGCGCATCCACAAACAGGCGGTAGCGAATTTCCCGGCGCTCGGCGTCAAAAGCAACACTCTCTACCCGACCCACCTTGTAACCGTGAAACAACACTGCATCCCCGGCGTCCAGGGATGGCGACTCGCCGCTGAATAATTCCAGATGCATGCCCGGCGCACCCGGTGGTGTGACTGGCGGTGTGTCGAGAGCGACAAACTCTCTGGCGCCGAGCTCGCCGGTCCCTGGGGCCAACTCGATATACGCACCCGAAAGCAACGTGTCCAGGCCACTTACGGTGCCTGCCCCAAGGCGCGCGGTGACCACCCAGAAGCGGGTATCCTCGCGCAGCAGGTCCTCAGCATCGAGATCGAGTTTGACAGCAACAATCACCGCCTCTCGATCTTCTGTAAAGCGGATATTTTCCACCTCCCCCACATCGACATCCAGATACTTCAACTTGGTCTTGCCTTCGATCAAGCCAGCGGCCGTCTCGAAGCGGATTTCAATTTCCGGACCCTGCTGGGTGAGGCTGTAGACTACAGCCCACATGCCTAACACCAGGGCGACTATCGGCAGTATCCACACCGGGGAGAGGCGGTTGCCGGTTGACACCACGGCTTTTTCTTCAGTCACTGGTTTCTTCCAGACGGTCCCAGATCAAGCGAGGATCAAAACTACGGGCGGCCACCATGGTAACCATCACCACACCGGCAAAGGCGAGTGCCGCCACGCCCGGGCGGATTACCAGAATACCGCCAAGATGTACCAGGGCAACCAGAATGGCGACCACAAATACATCGACCATGGACCACTTGCCAATCAATTCAGTGAGTTGGTACAACACCGTTCGCTGACGCCCACTGGCGGCCTGCGGCGAATTAACGCTCCACACCAGGTAATACATGGCCAGGAATTTCCCCATGGGCACCATCACACTGGCGATGAAGATCACTGCCGCCACCGGGACCGAACCGAGATTGATCAGCAGTACCACGCCACCGAGTATGGTGCTCTCCTCGGATGCGCCCAACTGATCGGTGATCATAATGGGATAGACATTGGCGGGAATATAAAGAATGGAGGCCGTAATCAACAGCGCCAGGGTGCGCTGCAGGCTGTCCACCTTGCGCAGGTGCAGCGCCGATCCGCAGCGTGGACACGCGTGCAAATTCGCGGGCGCCAATTTGCAACACACATGGCAGCTGGCCAGATTGCGCGAGGCGGCCGTATCGCTCATTGCTGTTGTATCGCTCATGGCTGAGCCGCCTTCTGCAGCTGTTCAATCGTCTGCCAGCACTGGAACCGGTCCAGCGTGG
>JAPUKZ010000374.1 GCA_027295405.1 Gammaproteobacteria bacterium | reverse complement strand
CTACCCGCAAGCCAAATGAGGCGCGTGCGGAGAGAACGAAATGCGTAACTTACTGATTTAAAACGCTATGTAGCGACTGGTGCCCAGGAGAGGACTTGAACCTCCACGGGGTTGCCCCCACTAGCACCTGAAGCTAGCGTGTCTACCAATTTCACCACCTGGGCAGGTACCGAACGGACGCGGCAGAGGGCGCGCACTTTACTTTTCCGAGGAACAATTGTCAATCCTCGCGTATACTTGCGGCCTCTATCCCATCTATGGCAGGAAGGCCGCGTTTAATGGCCAAAAAGAGCAAAGCGCTCGATCCCCACGCCGAACGAGAAGCGGCTGACTACGAAAACCCCATCCCCAGTCGCGAGTATATCCAGCAGTTGCTGACCGAGGCGGATCAGCCACTCAATAATCAACAGATCTCCCAACGCTTACATCTCGCGGGAGAAGAGCAGATAGAGGCACTGCGCCGGCGCCTGCGCGCCATGGAGCGGGACGGGCAGTTGCTGGTCAACCGCAAGGGCGCCTATGGCCTGGTGGACAAGATGGACCTGGTGCACGGGCGCGTACAGGGCCATCGCGACGGCTATGGTTTCCTGATACCACTGGAGGGCGGGGATGACCTCTATCTCAGTGCACGGCAGATGGCACTGTTGTTTGACGGCGATGAGGCACTGGCGCGGGTCAGCGGAACCGATCCTCGCGGGCGCAGGGAAGGCAAGGTCGTTGAAGTACTCAAACGCAACACCCGGGAAGTGGTAGGGCGCTATATCGAGGAGAGCGGCATCGGGGTGGTGATCCCGGATAACGCCAGGGTGAATCACGAGGTGCTGATTCCACCGCGCGAAAAAGGCGATGCTCAATCCGGTCAGATTGTCAGCGCGGAAATTACCGAGTATCCCACCCGCAAGTTGGGCGCCAAGGGCCGCATTCTGGAAGTGCTGGGGGAGCATATGGACCCGGGCATGGAGATTGATGTGGCGATCCGCTCCCACGGCATACCCCATGTGTGGCCGGAGGAGGTGCTCAAGGAATCCGCTGCGCTGGAGGCGGAACCTACCGCTGCGGACAAGCAGGGGCGTGTGGACCTGCGCGAGCTGTCTTTTGTCACCATCGATGGCGAGGATGCTCGCGATTTTGATGATGCGGTGTACTGCGAGAAGAAAAAAGACGGTGGCTGGCGGCTATGGGTGGCGATTGCCGATGTCGCCCATTATGTGCGGCCTGGATCGGCGCTGGATGAAGAGGCAATTGTGCGCGGCAACTCGGTGTATTTCCCGGAACGGGTGGTGCCCATGTTGCCCGAGGCTCTGTCCAACGGCCTGTGTTCACTCAAGCCCGGGGTGGATCGCCTGAGCATGATTTGTGAGATGAACCTGTCGCGGGTCGGCAATCTCAGCAGCTACCTGTTCTATGAAGGTTTGATTCACTCCCACGCCCGGCTTACCTATACCCAGGTGGGGCAGGTGCTGGAAAAGGGCAGTCATCCAGAGGTGGAAAAATCCCGGGTGCCGGACCTCAAGCGCCTGCACAGCTTGTACAAAGTACTGCGCCAGGCCCGGGAAACCCGCGGTGCCATCGATTTTGAAACAGTGGAGACCCGTATCCTGTTTGATGAGAACCGCAAGATTGATGCCATTGTGCCGGTGCACCGCAATGACGCCCACAAGTTGATTGAAGAATGCATGCTCTGCGCCAATGTCGCAACAGCGCGATTCTTCGAGGCTCAGGAGTTGCCAATACTGTTTCGGGTGCATGAAGGCCCCAGTGCGGAGAAACTGGAGAATCTGCGCAGTTTCCTGGGGGAACTGGGGTTGGGCCTGGCCGGTGGTGCCAAGCCGACGCCCCTGGACTATCAGGATTTGCTGGCGCTGGTGGCAGAACGAGATGATGCTCACATCATCCAGACCATGCTGTTGCGCTCCCTGAGCCAGGCGGTGTACCAGCCTGAGAACAACGGCCACTTCGGCCTGAACTACGCTGGCTACGCTCACTTCACCTCGCCGATCCGGCGCTATCCGGATTTATTGGCGCACCGCGGTATTCGCCGGGTTATCCGCTCGGTCATAGCAAGCAAACACGTGCTGCGTACGGATGCTGCCCCTATCCCCGGCAAACGCATTTTTCCCTACGATGTAGCGCTTATGGCCCAGTATGGTGAGCGCTGCTCCATGACCGAGCGCCGTGCCGATGATGCCACCCGTGAGGTGGAAGCATGGCTCAAATGTGAATACCTGCAGGCACATGTGGGAGATGAATTCGATGGGGTGGTGGCGGCGGTGACCGGTTTTGGCCTGTTCGTGGAATTGTCCGACCTTTATATCGAAGGTCTGGTTCACATCAGCGCCCTGCCCGGAGATTACTACCATTTCGACGCCGGCAAGCAGCGCCTCAGCGGCGAGCGCAGTGGCCGCAGTTTCAGTCTGGGCGATTCTGTACGTGTTCAGGTGGCCAGGGTGGACCTGGATGACAAGAAGATAGACCTGGAGTTGATCGACAGTACGCCGCGCAAAACCAAGGGTGGCAAGACCGTCGGCAAGGCTGCCAGGCGCCGCGGCGAGGATGGAAAGCGCGGCAAGGATGGAAAGGCTGGCAAGGAGCGCAAGAAAGGGCATTCGGCCAAGGCTGGAAAGAAGCGGCGCACCGGGCTGCGTAAGCACCACTAGCCCGCATGGAACTGATTTACGGAATTCACGCGGTTGATTCCCTGCTGCGGCAAAACCCGCAACAGGTGCAGTGCCTGTGGCTACAGTCCGGTCGTGAAGACCAGCGCGTCGCCGGCCTGATCGCCCTGGCCAGGAACCGGGGGGTGAGAATTGAGCGTGAATCCCGCCAGCAATTGGATGCGCGCGTCAGCGGTCGTCACCAGGGAGTGGTTGCGGAAATAGTCGGCGGCGCGCCCCAGTGGGACGAGGCCGCGCTGTTCTCCCTGCTTGAAAGACTCCAGAATCCGGCATTGCTGCTGGTACTGGACGGGGTCACCGACCCCCATAACCTGGGCGCCTGCCTGCGGAGTGCCGATGCCGCCGGCGTCCACGCGGTGATTGTGCCCAAAGACAAATCCGCCGACCTCACTGCCACCGTGCGCAAGGTTGCCTGTGGCGCCGCGGAGGTGATTCCCTTCGTGCGTGTCACCAATCTGGTGCGCACTCTAGAGGGCCTGAAGGAGCGCGGGATATGGCTTTACGGCGCTGCCGGGGAATCGGAAAATTTTATATATAACAGTGATTTAACGGGTTCTCTTGCGATAGTTATGGGCGCAGAAGGTACCGGTTTGCGCCGCCTGACCAGGGAAACCTGTGACCATCTGGTAAAATTGCCGATGGCCGGCTCAGTCTCAAGCCTGAATGTATCCGTCGCCACCGGCGTCTGTTTGTTTGAGGTGGTTAGGCAGCGCCAGACTTGACGCGGCAAGATCGGGTCGGGGGTGGTGTGGTTAATCCGCAGGACTTATCCACATTCCCCTGACCCCTGCTAGCGGGTCCACGATCTCGCCGAGCACATCTGCCCGCCCACAAATCCAGCCTTGCATCAGCCGTCGCCAACCGTTAGAATCCGCCCCCTCAAAATCTCCCCGGTCGTGAAAGCGACCTGGACCTCCTTGCTACACCGGCACTGCCGGGTAGCTTTAACCCGTAAGGAGCTACTATGCGACATTACGAAATCGTATTTATG
>JAPUKZ010000373.1 GCA_027295405.1 Gammaproteobacteria bacterium | reverse complement strand
AGCCACAGACTGGGAAGCACCGCGGGTGGCATTGACACCCCGGTTGAGGGTGGACTGCGACCAGCTGCTGGTCAGGGTCCAGTTCAGGTACTCATCACCATTTTCATCCAGAAAGCCAAGTTCTGAAGGCGGGGACAGCTGGTCCGGCCTAAGGGGATTTTTGGGATCATCAACCTTAAATGCTTTTTCAGCCCCATCATAATAGGTGCTGGCATTTTCACATTGAGGCCGGCGGAAGTCATCTACACAATTAGTCAGGGTACGCTCATACCAGTACTCCACATTGCTGAGCAAACGCGGGCTGGCCTTGATCTCCTGCACCGCAAAGCGGCCGGCGGTGATTTCAGTGTTGGAAATGCCGACGCTGAAGCCCAACCGCTCGGTCTCCTTGATCGGATAGCCGAAGTTTATCGCGGCACCGACAGTATCGGTGGTGTAGCTGGCGACATTGATTTCTTCCAGGTCAGTTTTGCGGTAAAAAATGTTGAACCCGCGGCTGACCCCGTCTTCGGTGTAGTAGGGGTTGGTATAGCTGAAATTGTAGAATTGCTGGTATTGACTGGAGTTGAGGCCGATGCCGACGCGTTTGCCACTGCCCAGGAAATTGTCCTGCTGCACGTTTATCCCCAGGATAAGTCCCGTGCCCTGGGCAAAACCGAAACTGGCGCCGATACTGCCGGATGACTGCTCCTCGACTTCAAACTCCAGGTCGATCAGGTCATCGTGCCCGGGCACCTCTGGTGTTTCCACCCTCGCCTGCTTGAAGAATCCAAGCCGCTCCAGGCGGATGCGGGAGCTTTCGATGGCGGATGAAGACGCCGGTGCGCCCTCCATCTGCCGCATCTCCCGACGCAGCACCTCGTCGATCGTTTTGGTATTGCCACGGAAACTGATGCGGCGCACATAGGTACGTTTGCCGGGATCGACAAAGAACTTCATGTCCACAGAATTGGTTTCTTCGTCAATTTCGGGGATGCCGGTGACCTTGGCGAAGTTGTAGCCCTCATTGCCGAGCCGCTGGGTCAGGTATTCTTCGGTGCTGGCAACCAACTGCTGGGAAAATGTCTGGCCTTCCCGCACCAGCAAAAAGCGCTTCAAATCCGCCTCGGGCAGCACCAGGTCCCCCGAGAGACTGACGCTCTGAACGGAAAATTTGCCACCCTCGGTCACATTGGCGGTGATATAAACGGCATCCTTCTCCGGGGAGACCGAAACCTGGGTGGAATCAATACTGAACTGAAGATAGCCACGATCCATGTAGTAGGAGGTCAGGGTTTCCAGGTCGCCGCTTAACTTCTCCCGCGAATACTTGTCGTCACCCCTGATGAAGGACAGCCAGTTGGTGGTCTTGAGTTCAAACAGGTCGCCCAGGTCATCGTCACTATAAATGGAATTACCAACCACATTGATGTGCTTGATGGTAGCCACCGTGCCTTCGTTGACATCAATATTGATAGACACCCGGTTGCGCGGCTCGGGTATGACATCGGTTTCAATCGCCGCGTCATACCTGCCCTGCTGCACATACTGGCGCTGCAACTCCATCTGCATGCCTTCCAGGGTTGAGCGCTTGAACACCTGCCCCTCCGACAGTCCCGCGCCTTTGAGACCATCCAGCAGGGCCTCGGTTTCGATGGCTTCGTTACCCTCGATCACAATTTCGGAAATACTGGGTCGTTCGGCAACCATAACCACCAGCACATTGCCATCGCGGCCAATTTGTATATCGTCGAAGTTTCCGGTCGCAAACAGGGCCCGCGCGGAACTGCGAATCAGGCCTTTGTCGACAAGATCGCCAACCCCCAGGGGCATGGCGGCGAAAACGGTGCCCGCTGAAATTCTCTGCAGGCCCTCAACCCGAATATCGGAGACAATGAAGGTCTCCGCGCGTACCAGCGGTGAAAACAGCAGTGACAGCACGAACAGCCACACAGAGCCAGACCGGGTAACGCGCTTCATCAGTTTTTCTTATACCTTGTAGTAGCAAAGTAAGTAGTAGCAAAGCAATTAACAGCCGGACAACTATAACCGGGCAAAATCGTTGTAAAGGGCCAGCATCATCACGCCCACAATAATAAACAGACCCACCTGGTAACCCACCATCTGCACCTTGAGGGGTACTGGCCGGCCCACCAGCAACTCGATGGTGTAATACAACAGATGCCCGCCGTCCAATACCGGGATGGGCAGCAGATTCAACACCCCCAAACTGACGCTCAACAACGCCAGGAAGGCCACATAGGCTTCCAGCCCCGAGTGGGCTGAAGCGCTGGCAACTTTAGCAATGGTGATGGGGCCACTCAAGTTTTTCGGGGAAATAAGCCCGGTTAACATCTTTTTTATGGCTTTGAGCGTAAACATCACCAGATCGCCAGTGCGCTCGGTCGCCGCGAACAGTGCCTCCAGCGGGCCATAGTGGAATTCCCGAACCATTTCCGGTGGCCACTCGGGCACCTGCACACTGACCCCGACCTGACCGTAGGCCTCGCCCTGGTCATCCAGTTTCCGGGCCGGTGTAATGACCGTCTGCGCCGGTACACCCGCACGCTCGTAACGTAAAACAATAGCCTGATCAGGCCGGGCTCGCACATAGTCAACCCAGTCCATCCATTCCGGCATAGCCTGCCCATCCGCGCTCACAATCAGGTCGCCGCTAGTCAATCCGGCGGCCGCAGCCGGGCTGGATTCCACCACCTCATTCAGCACCACGGGCACACCGGGGCGGTACATCTGGATGCCCAGGCCGCGGATCAGGTTGGGCTCCTCTGCATCGGACAGCCAATTCTGTAACTGCCCGCGAGAGTTGTAGACCACATCGGAGCCGGGGTAGCGCACGGAAAATTCCAGCGGGCCGCTGTCGCCGATGCGCTCCAGCAGCCGGAAATTCACCGCCTGCCAGGTGGGTGTCGCATGGCCGTCAATGGCAACAATTTCCTGACCGCCTTCCAGCCCGGCGATCTCTGCAACCGAACCCTGCTCAACCTCACCGATCAGGGGAACTATACCGGTTTCACCACTGATAAAAACAAACCAATAGGCCAGTACCGCCAACACCAGGTTGGCCAGGGGGCCCGCTGACACCACCGCAATACGTACCAGCACCGGCTTGCGGTTGAAGGCCTGTTCCGCCATGCCGGGAGTCACCTCACCTTCCCGCTCGTCAAGCATCTTGACGTAGCCGCCCAGCGGGATCAGGGCGATCACATACTCGGTATCGAGCTTGTCCCGCCACCGGTACAGGGGAGTGCCGAAACCGATGGAGAAGCGCAACACCTTCACCCCGCAGCGTCTCGCCACCCAGAAATGCCCGTACTCGTGCACTGTCACCAACACGGCGAGAGTAAACAAAGTTACGGCTATGGTATAAATCAGTTCCACACTGGCTACCCGTACTTTCTACTTATAAAACATCTATAGCTGCCAATGCCCGCTCCCGGGCAAAAGCATCCGCCTGTTTGACCTCATCCAGCGAGTCAGGTTCAGAAGAATCTGTCTGCGCCAATACCGTCTCGATAATATCCGGGATCGCGGTAAAGCCTATTTTCCCCTCCAAGAACGCCGCCACCGCCTCTTCATTGGCGGCATTCAGGGAAGCCATGGCCAGGCCACCCCGGCGCACCGCCCCCCGGGCCAACCCAAGGCAGGGAAATCGCTGGTAATCCGGGGCTTCAAAATCAAGCTGGGCCACGGCTATGATATCAAGTTCGGCTACTCCAGAGCCAATGCGATCTGGCCACGCGAGGCCATAGGCAATCGGGGTGCGCATATCCGGATTACCCAGCTGAGCCAGCACCGAGCCATCGACATACTGAACCATGGAATGGACAATACTCTGAGGGTGCACCACCACTTCGATAGCATCGACGTCCAGGTTAAACAACCAGCGGGCTTCTATCAATTCCAGGCCTTTGTTCATCAGCGTGGCGGAATCCACGGAAATCTTGCGGCCCATTTCCCAGTTGGGATGGGCGCAGGCCTGATCCGGCGTGGCCACCCGCATCTGATCAAGGCTCCAGAGCCGAAATGGACCACCCGAGGCGGTTAACAGGATCTTGCTGACGCCGGTTTTCCCGGCCCGGCCCTCACCATCTACTGGCAGACATTGATAAATCGCATTGTGCTCACTGTCTATGGGTAACAGGGTGGCGCCATGCTCCAGCACCGTGTCCATAAACAGCTTTCCGGCCATCACCAGTGATTCTTTATTCGCCAGCAACACCCGCTTGCCGGCACGGACCGCGGCCAGCGTGGGCTCCAGTCCGACGGCACCGACAATCGCAGCCATCACCACATCGACCTCTGCCGCAGCCGCGACCTCACACAGACCTTCTGCACCCGCCAGAACCCGGGTGTCACTGCCGGCCGCCCTGAGTCGCTCGCTCAGCTCTCCGGCTTCGGCCACGGCGGACATTACCGCCAGCCGCGGTCGATACTGCAGGCACTGTTCAAATATGGCTTGCACCGAGCGCCAGGCGGTGAGTGCATGCACTACAAATCGATCCGGGTGGCGTGCGATAACATCGAGGGTGTTGACACCAATGGAGCCCGTGCTGCCAAGAATGGTTACCTGTTGCACCGCGTTCGCCATCACCAGCCCGCGAGTATCAAGCCCAGGGCAAACACCGGGGCCGCCGCGGTATGGCCGTCAATTCGATCCAGCAAACCACCGTGCCCAGGCAGAAGCGTGCCACTATCCTTAACCCCCCGATGGCGCTTGACCATGCTCTCCACCAGATCACCCAACACGGATGCCAATGAACAGCTTAATACCACCGCCAGGATGGCCACCAGCCCGAGTTCAGTCGGCACGCCGAAAAACACTATCAGGGCCAACAGCGCGCAGGCTATTACACCACCCCAAAAACCTTCCCAGGACTTTCCCGGACTGACCGCCACTGCCAGCTTGCGCCGTCCCCAGCGCTTGCCGGCGAAGTAGGCACCAATATCGGCTCCGGCTACGACAATGACCATGTACAGCAACAGCAGCCCGCCGCGGGGATAGCTGAGCAGGAACACTACCGCCAACCAGGCTGGCACCAGCACCAACACACCCATCAGGCTGAGCATGGGCCGGGTACCCCACAACCGGGCGCTGGCCGGATAGCTTTTCACCCACAACAGCGCGATCGCCCACCACAGGCAAGCCACACCCAGCAAAGACTGAACATTCGCCAGCGCGGGTTTGGCACCCAATTCACAGGCGTGGTAAAGAAGCAGCATCAATAATGCAGTCAGGCCAACGTACAGGCTGCGTGCCCACAAACTCTGGTAGGCCGCCAGATCTGACCACTCCCAGGCAGCAATCAGGGCCACCGACGCAAAGAAAAGCGCCAACCAGGGTAGCGGCAGGAAAGCCACAGCGGCAACCAGCACCGCCGCCAGCACCAGCCCGGTAATCACCCGCTGCCTAAACATCCAGGAGCACCCCTTGCACCGGTGACTGCAGATCCTGCTCACGCAAACCGAAACGTCGCTCGCGATTGCCGTAATCCTCGATCGCCAATTCCAGATCTGCTTCACCGAAGTCCGGCCACAGGGTGTCGGTGAAGTAGAGTTCGCTGTAGGCGAACTGCCACAACATGAAATTACTGATGCGATGGTCGCCACCCGTGCGAATACACAGGTCCGGTTTGGGGACATCCGCCAGGCAGGTGCCCGCGTCCAGCATTTCAGCACTGATCTCTGCGCTCTTCAGCTCGCCCCGCTCCACCTGTTCTGCCAGCCCGCGCACTGCATTGGTGATATCCCATTGCCCACCATAATCGGCGGCAATAACCAGCGTGGTGTCGACATTGTCTGCGGTCAGGGTTTCGGCGTAGGCCATCAATCCCTGCAGGCGCTCACTGAAATTGCTGCGTTGACCGATAAAGCGGATGCGGATGCCGTCACCGTGCAACTCGCGGGTTTCATTGCGCAGGTAGCGCGAAAACAGCGCCAGCAACGTACGGACCTCGGCCCTGGGACGGCCCCAGTTTTCACTGCTGAAGGCAAACAGCGTCAGCACCTTGACCTTGTGCTTGTTACAGGCCCGCAGGATATTGCGAATCGCCTCCACACCGGCGCGGTGACCCGCTGCGCCCGGCAAGTTCCGGCGCTTGGCCCAGCGATTGTTGCCATCCATGATGACGGCGATGTGATGCGGTACCATTACGCGGTCGCCTATATTTCTATCAGGTCGGCTTCTTTCTCCGCCAGCCGCTTTTCAACTTCGGCCACAAATCGATCGGTGAGCTTTTGCACATCATCCTGCGCCTTGCGCTCCTCGTCTTCGGAGATATCCTTCTCCTTTAAAAGCTCTTTCAGCATCGCCATAGCATCCCTGCGGGCGTTGCGAACGGATACACGCGCCGACTCAGCCTCCGAGCGCGCCTGCCGGATAAAGGACTTTCGCGTCTCCTCCGTCAGCGCCGGCATCGGAATGCGAATCACCGCACCTGCAGTCGCAGGATTGAGGCCCAGGTCAGACTTGAGAATGGCCCGTTCTATATCGGGTACCTGAGACTTGTCCCAGGCGGTTACGGTAAGCGTGCGGGCGTCTTCCACGGAAATGTTAGCCATCTGGTTCAGCGGTGTATCGGCACCGTAGTAATCCAACCTGATGCCATCCAACAGGCTGGGGTGCGCGCGACCCGTGCGAATCTTGTTGAAGTTGTGCCCCAGCGCCTCCAGGCTTTTACCCATGCGCTCCTCCGCTTCCTGCTTTATGTCATCTATCATATTTACTCCTCCCGGCGCGCGTCAGAGCGCTTCAGGAATGTATCAAGGTCCCTTCATTTCCGCCGACCACAATATTCAGCAAGGCGCCGGGTTTTTCCATCTCAAATACCCGGACTTGCAGATTGTGGTCACGGCATAAAATTATTGCGGTCAGGTCCATGACGCCCAACTGCTTGTTCAATACTTCATCAAAGCTCAGCTGGTCATATTTTACCGCGTCCTCAACCTTCATCGGATCAGCGGAATACACGCCGTCGACTTTGGTGGCTTTCAACATCAATTCGGCTTCAACTTCGATGGCGCGCAAACAGGCAGAAGAATCGGTGGTAAAGAAGGGGTTGCCGGTGCCCGCAGCAAAAATAACCACATCGCCATTAGCCAGTGCTCGCATCGCCTTGCGTCGATCATAGCGGTCAACCACCCCGCTCATCGGTATAGCGGACATCACCTGGGTAACAATACTTGAGCGCTCCAGCGCGTCACGCATGGCCAGCGCGTTCATCACCGTGGCCAGCATTCCCATGTGGTCACCGGTGACCCGATCCAGGCCGGCAGCCTGCAATGTGGCGCCGCGAAACAGATTTCCGCCGCCGATGACCAGCCCGACCTGCACGCCTATTCCCACCAATTGCCCGATTTCCAGCGCCATCTGGTCCAGTATCGCCGGGTCGATGCCAAAGCCTTCATGGCCTGTAAGCGCTTCACCACTCAGCTTGAGGAGTATACGTTTGTATTTCTTATCGCCTGCTTGGCTAGGCATGGATCCTCACCACAAAAATGCTGAGCGTATGTTACCCGCGGGGCGGCAGAGCGTCTATGAACAGAGAGAAGTTTATACCGCGCATGAAAAAGCGGAGTGGCTGGCATCCCGACTATCCCGGTACACCCGCCGCCCCGCTTCGGGTCTAGTCTACTGCGTCGTACACTGGCCCGCCAACTAACCGTTGAGCTGGGCTGCGACCTCAGCCGCGAAATCGACCTCTTCCTTCTCGATGCCCTCACCCACCTCGTAGCGGACAAATGCTATAACTTCGGCCCCGGCCGCCGCCACCAACTTGCCGACCGTCAGTTCCGGGTCCTTGACAAAGGCCTGTTCCAACAGGCTGTTTTCGGCGAGGAACTTCTTGATCCGTCCACCGATCATCTTCTCGATGATTTCAGCGGGTTTGCCACTGTCCTGGGCCTGGGCGGTGAAGATTTCCTTCTCCTTGTCCACGACCTCCGCCGGAATGTCCTCGGGTGCGACCACCTGCGGGTTTACCGCGGCAACGTGCATGGCGACATCCTTGGCCAGGTCGGCATCGCCGCCCCTGAGTTGAACCAGCACTGCGATGCGCTTGTTGCTGTGCACATAGCTACCCACAACACCATCTTCAGCACTCAGCGCTGCAGCCCGGCGCACGCCGATGTTTTCGCCGATTTTCTGCACCAGCGCTTCCCGCGACTGCTCCAGCTCACCGTCCATCAGGGCGGCAACATCAGTTTGCCGGCCGTCGTACGCTGCCTCCAGTACGGAATCAACAAAGCCGAGGAAGTTTTCATCGCGAGCGGCAAAGTCAGTTTCGCTGTTCACTTCCAGAACCAGGCCATAGCTGGCGTCCTCTGCGTTGCGCACGGCAACCACCCCATCCGCCGCAGTACGTCCGGCTTTTTTAGCCGCTTTCATGCCGCTGGACTTGCGCAGCTCTTCGATCGCTTTCTCAACGTCATTGTCCGCAACTTTGAGTGCCTTTTTACACTCCATCATGCCCAGTCCGGTGCGATCACGTAGTTCTTTTACCAGTGCAATAGACATTGGTAGTCCTCCATAAAACCCCCGCCAACGGGGAGTGGATATTCAGTGTATTGTGAGCAGGGAAGCCAGGGCGCCGCGAAAACCATGCTATTCCGGCTTGGTTTCGCCTGCAGGGGCGCCTGCCGCTTCTTCAGCCGCAGGTTCGCCTGCCACAGCTTCCTCAGCTACAGCCGGAGCTTCCTCAGCCACGGCCGGAGCTTCCTCAGCTACAGCCGGAGCTTCCTGCGCAACGGCTACCGCAGCAGTAGCAGCTTCTTCCGCTTCAACTTCCACAAACTCATCACTGGCGGCAGCCATGTCGCCACCCTGAGCGCGGCCCTGGATACAGGCGTCGGCAACGCTTTTAACGTACAGCTTTATCGCTCGAATCGCATCATCGTTACCCGGGATAACATAGTCGATACCGTCAGGGTTGCTGTTGGTATCCACAATTCCGATCACGGGAATACCGAGTTTGTTGGCTTCGGTTACAGCAATGCGCTCATGATCCACATCGATCACAAACAACGCGTCAGGCAAGCCGCCCATGTCCTTGATACCGCCGATGCTGCGCTCCAGCTTTTCCATCATGCGGGACCGCATCAGGGCTTCTTTCTTGGTCAGCTTATCAAAAGTGCCGTCGGCCTGCTGGCCTTCCAGCTCACGCAGACGCTTGATGGAAGCGCGAATGGTTTTGTAGTTGGTCAACATACCACCCAGCCAGCGATGGCTGACATAGGGCATGCCGGCG
>JAPUKZ010000372.1 GCA_027295405.1 Gammaproteobacteria bacterium | reverse complement strand
GACATCCCAAAATACAGCTTGAAGGCACGGCTCAGGGGTGCCGCCTGGGAGTAGTCCAGCAGGTAGCCGATTTCCTGCAGGGTGAGGCGTGTATCCAGCAAATAGTGCTTGGCCAGCTCCATGCGAATCTCCAGAACCAGGGCCTTGTAACTGGTGCCTTTTCGGTACAGGCGTTTGCGCAACTGGGTGGCGGATAGACGCAGATTTTCGGCGGCTTCCTCCAGCCGGTACATGCGCCGACCGGGCCGGCTCAGCAGGAGGCGGCGAACCCGCTGGGCGGTGTCCTGGACGCCGTCACCCGGGCCCAGTAACCGTTCGCACATGGCGGTGTACACATCCTCCATACCCTGCATGGCGTGGTCTACCGGGCACTTGAGCCAATGGGCGGGAAAACGCAATTCACTGATGGTGGCGGAGAATTTCAACCTGGCACCGGCGAAGACCGACTCGTAGCTTGCCGCATAGTCCGGCGCCACGTGCTGGAAGGAAATTTTCGCCATGGCGGGGTCGAAGGCGGGACCCAGCAACAGCTGCAGGGTACGCCAGTTGCCCGAGAAACTGTCTTCGACAATATTTTGCATGTCCTGGAGATGACCAAACACGGGACTGGTTGTCAGCACAGCTTCCTTACCCTGCACTTCCAACTGATCGATATAGCGATCAGAGGTAAGACTGTGATATTGGTAGAGAATAGTCAGGGCGCGTCCGATTGAACCGCTATTGGCGGCCGCGTACCCGATCAGGCCCAAATCCTGCAATTCCGCCGCCGCAAACATGTTAAGCGTAATGTCCGGAACCTCGCTGCGTACGAAGCGGGTCACCTGGTCCAGTTGCGTTTGGGTGATTTGCTGGGCGTGATCAATATCCAACTGGCTGATGCCCGCCGCCCGGGTGGCACTGCGAAACAAGTCTGTTTGTTCGGGTCCCAGGCAACGGCGCAAGCGGTGCAGCCAGTTGGCCGCGATGCGCTTTTCCTGCGCGGTGCGCGAGGACATGGCGAAGGTGTCGGGTGCAGTTGTTGGTTCTTCTGTTGAAACCGCCAGGTTACTCATGTTTATCGTCCCTTCTCGCCCCTGAAAAAAAGCCCGCCCCGGGGGCGGGCTACAAGTCTCTGGATGGGTAGTTCATCTACAGAGAGACAGTTTTAGTATAAGTAAGCTGACGGCCATGAAAATGATACTTCTGTCTCTTATTATGATATTTCTGACCCCTACTGATACAGTTCTATATTCCAGCGTGATCTTTTCGTAGGTTGGGCATGATCTTTTAGTTGTGGGGGCAGAAGCGCCCCGCAGGTGATCCGCGTGCAGGTCTACGCCACTGTTAACAGAACCAACTATTTCAGGCAGGCGCCTGGTCACTACCGGTCACCAGTGCCAGCAGTGTGCTGGTGGGTCCACAGTCCCAGCCCCCGTCCACTTTCAGGGATTGACCGGTCATATAGCGACTGGCGTCGGAGGCCAGGAACAGATACACACCACTCATGTCCTCTACTTCGGCAACGCGACCCAGCGCGGTGAAGGCCTCGCAAATACGCTGCCCTTCCTCGCCGCTACCCAGGGCGGTGGCGGTGTAGCCCGGGCACACACAATTGGCCCGAATTCCGCGCGCGCCCAGTTCCAGTGCCGCCATTTCCGTGAGGCTGGTCACCGCACGTTTGCCGGCGGAATATACCGCTGATCCCGGCACACTGATAAAAGCCGCCATCGACGCGGTGCTGATGATCGAACCATTATCATTCATGTGGGCTGGTGCATGCTTGAGACCGTAGATCACCCCCCAGTGGTTGATGCGGGTTACCTTCTCAATCAGCGCCTGGTCAGTTTCACTCAAGCTGGGGCCCACATCGCCGACCCCGGCGTTGAGCACCACGATATCGAGTTTTTTGCCCAGGGCGGCAACCGCCGCCCCCAGTGCTTCGGCGACACTGGCTTCGGAGCCGACATCACAATGCACGCCGGTGGCACCGATTTCACTGGCGGCATCACCCGTATTGGCGATGTCTGCGATCACCACCCGGGCGCCATTGGCGATGAACGTTTCAGCCACCGCCCGGCCAATTCCTGAAGAACCGCCGGTGATAAATGCTGTTTTTCCCGCAAGACTGAACATCAGTTTGACTCCTTGTTAAGACATTTGATCCCGGGTAGAAGACTTGGATTCTCATCCGGCCCGGGGATTTCACACAATTCAATGATATTGCCGCAGGGGTCGCGCATGTAGACCGCGTTCACACCTGTTTCCCTGGGTGCAGGTTGCCCCAGGGGCAGTCCGCCCAGGGACAGACAACGCTGGTACTCCTTGCGGCAGTCATCCACATAGAAAGAAATATGCCGTATGCCCTGCTCATGGGGCCCCAGTTGTGCCGGGTGCGGCGCACTCTGTTCCGGCGCCTCGAATTCGAACAACTCCAGAAAACAATTGTGGCCCGCCAGCATGTAACCCCGGGTGCGCGACCCGCTGCTGCCGATTGCGCCATCGACCACCGGGTTGTCCGACCACCCCTCATCGCTGATCACCCGAAAACCGAACATCTGCTCATAGAATTCCCGCGCCCGTTCCACATCGTCAACCACCAGGCAGGGGTGGGCAAAAGCCAATATCACGACGCGAGGCTATGCGGCCAGGGCGCTGCTGGCGCCCGGGGCATAGTGCTCGGTGAGCATAATCACGTTGCTGCCACAGGGTTCGCGCAGATAAGCGGTGACCAGTCCGGTTAACGAATCGCGGGTTGGTTTCTGCAACTCCAGCATGCCGGCCCAGACACCGTCATCAAAGGCGCGTTCCACATTCTTGGCCTGGTAAATAATTGCCGATATATAGGGCCCGTGGTCCGCCAGATGCTGCTTCTCAAAATCCGTGCGCGCATTTTGCAGCATGAACAGGGAACGCCGTCCGTCCGGGTCATAGTTCTTGTCGCTCAACACCACCACCTGATCGGTGTCTTCGTGGAATTCCTCAAGCACGCGCAAATCCAATACATCCTGGTACCAGCGGCTCATGGCGTCGACATCAGCACAGATTTCGGCGTTGCCAATCATTTCCAGTCCACACTGCCCGGAGGGAGCGTGAGTAAATTCCTGTACCCTGAAGTTGTCGTCGGTGTATTCCATGATTTCAATCCAGCGCCCTTCCGGATCGTGCACCACAAAACCGTCGTAGGTGGGAAACTCCTCAAAAGGCATAACCTCGGTGGCGCCATTGGCCAGCAGGTGGTCCATGGAGGCCCGGGCGTCGCTGGTCAACCAACAGATGTGGTTGTAGCCGCGACCGTGATCCGCCCACCAGTTGCGCTCGTACTCAAACTGGAACGGCGGCGCCTCAATCTGGATCTGGTAAGCGCGACCCCCGCAACCCATAAAGGTGTAGTCGGAGTGGCCCTCGCCGGTTACATGAAAGACACCGCCGCTGAAGAAGTTGGTGATGCCGTGGTGCCAGCGCAGGTAGGGGAACATGTTTTCCCGGGGCTTGTCGTCATAAATACACAAGTGGTGCAGGCTATAATCAAGTTCTCTCGCAGTTTTCATCACTCACCTCAGGGGTTGGACAATACGGGCATTACTGTAGTCCATTGCCTGCCGGTGACAAATGGCCTTAAAGGACATTAACCACGGCTTTTGCGGACAGCTTCAGCCGATAGGAACAAATGTATATCCAAGGGTCATAACTATCATTCCGTATTTGCGGCCGGGCTTCTACACTTACACTCTGACTAATCGAGCCTAAGCAACCAGGTCAATAACAATGGCAACCAACAACACCATCCTTACCATTCCAGAGCCCGGCAAGTTCGCCCTGGAGCAGCGCCCAATGCCGACGCTCAAGGCCGGCTACGCCATCCTCAAGACCGAGATTGCGCCGGTTTGCCTGGAGGGCAGCCGTATCTGGGCGGCCCACGATTTCGAGTTTCACGATAACCCTGAGCACCTGGGCCACGAAGGCGTGGGCACGGTCGTCGATGTTATGGCTGGCTCCAACCTGCGTGTCGGCGACCGGGTTATCGTCTTCCAGGGAGACCACTGCGGTCACTGCCAGGCCTGCACCCAGGGCCTGTCACCCACTTACTGCGATGCCAACGACCCGGACATTCACGGCGTGGATGGCTCCGCCATGAAGGGGATCGAGAAACGCACCGGCAGCGCCTCCGGTGGTTTCGCCATGGCCACCTATCGAATTGCCCCGGAAGCCAATCTTTTCCGCATACCTGACCAGTTGCAATTCCGCCACGCGGCGTCGGCCAACTGTTCGCTGGGCGTGGGTTTCTCCAGCCAGGAAGTCATGAACGTGAAGGCCGGAGATACGGTGCTGGTGGGCGGAATCGGGTTTATCAACATGGGCCACGTCATTTCGGCACTGTACCGCAATGCCACCGTGATCGCCCTGATGCGCAACCCCTATCGCGAGGGCCTGTTACGGGAAATGGGGGTTCAGCATTTTGTGAATCCCGATGACCCCGATTGGCTGGAACAGGTCAAAGCCCTGACCTGGAATGGCCAGGGAGTGGATCACTCGGTGGACGGTTCCGGCGTTACCTTCTACCAGGAGCGCCTGATGCAGGCGACCCGCAAGTACGGCAACGTGAATTTCAGTGGCCACACGCCCGGCGCCAAAATTGACTTCAGCCCCCTGCATCATGTGATCGACCCCTCCCACACCTTGTGGGGACAACACGATGTGCGCACCCTGGACCGCCAGGGACTGGTGCGCTCTCTGCTGAACCCGGAAGTTCAACGCATGGTCGATGTGATGGTCACCCATGAATTCCCCATGTCCCGCGCTGGCGAAGCTTTCGATGTCCAGGTCAGCAAACAGTGCGGCAAGATCTACCTCTGGACCCAAA
>JAPUKZ010000371.1 GCA_027295405.1 Gammaproteobacteria bacterium | reverse complement strand
GGGGATTGTGCTCCGCTGTGGGCTCTGCAAGAGCCGGTTATTCCACTACTCATCAAGTCTATCAGCATAGCAATTATCTGCTTTGTATCCAGTTCACTGTCGGCCTGTTCCAGCCAGGAGCGGCTGGGTGCGGTCAGGTCCGCCAGCATCTGCAGCATGGCGTGATTGGCCATGGCCAGCCGTAAGCTGAGCGCCGCGGGTTGCTGCCTGGGCAGGGCTCGTTGTAGTAGCGTGGGGTAGACGGCATTGACCTGTTGATAGCGCAAACTGACCTCCTCCAGAATGGGCGAGCGGTCAGCGTACAGGCGCGCGATAAACCGCACATAGGCAGCGCCCTCGGCCCCCCCTTGCAGGGCAAACCCGGCCAGCGGTCCCACCAGGGTGGCGATGATGTCTGCTACCCCGGGCTGGTCCTGTTGCAGTATCGGCTGTAGCAGCAGTTCCCGTTCGGCAATCAACTGCGACATATGGCGGTTGATCAGTTCGGCGACAAGGATTTCACGACTACCGAAATGGTAGTGCAGCACCCCCGGACTGACTCCTGCGGCTGCATTGATTTTGCGCAGAGAAACCGCGTCTACCCCATGTTCCGCAAACAGGGCTTCAGCGGCGGACAGAATGTGCTGGCGAGCTTCGCCTTTGACGGTGGATTTTGCTGCGACCACTTACTGCTTGCGCCTCTTCAATCATGCTCCTCATTTATATTCTACAGTCATATGCTCTAATCGTATGATCGAATTTTACATCTGGACTGCCTGCATTTGTAGCATCAGTAATTGCACCCGCTTGCGTTGCATGCGCAGGGAGTATTCCAGTTCCTTGAGGTGAGTACGAATGGCGGCCTGCTGCCATTTTTCGCGCAGCAGTCTTTTGCGTTCCTCAAGCGCGCCCTCCAACTCCCCGACGGTGCGTTCATAGCGCTCAGCCTGCAGTGATTTCCAGCGTCCCACCGATTCCGCGAACAACTGCAGTTCGTGCTCGAGTGAGGTGCGCAGGGGTTCAGCGGCCGCGGTGTTATCCAGTTTCATCTGGGCTTGTTTGAACTGCATACCCAACAGGGCACGCTGGATCTTGAAACCCGGAATTCGCTTGAGGTCGTGGGCCAGGCCCAGCCAGCGGCAAGCGCCGATCAGCCATTTGCTTGGGTCCCACTGGTACCAGCGCACCCCGTTGCGGTAGTCCGACTGAAAGATGTGGTGGAAATTGTGGTAACCCTCGCCGTAGGTCAAAAAGGCGAGTAGATGATTGTCGCGTGAAGAATTTTCGTCGCTGTAGGGTTGGCTGCCCCAGTAATGGGCCAGGGAATTGATGAAAAATGTAACGTGGTGGTTGACCACCAGTCGCAACAGCCCGATCAGTAACAGGCTGCCGATGATATCTCCTGCCCACCAGCCAATCGCCAGGGGCAATCCGGCATTCATTCCGGTCGTGAGGAGTACATAGTGACGGTGTTGCCAGACGACAATAGGATCCTGCTGCAGGTCGCCAGCGTTACTGAAATCCTCTTCATTGCTTTTGTACCTGCGCAGCATCCAGCCCATATGGGAGAACCAGAGCCCGCGACTGGCGGCATAGGGATCCAGGTCTGCGTCGTCCACATGGCGGTGATGGCGGCGGTGATCGGAGACCCAGACCAGGGTGCTGTTTTGCAAGGCGCCCGCGCCCCAGAGGGCGAAAAACAGCTTCAAACCAGGGTGTGCTCGATAGGCCCGGTGCGCCCACAAGCGGTGATAACCCGCGGTGATGGAAAGACCATTGAGGTACAGGAAGAGCACCGCCAGTAACCACTGCCAGCTGGCATAGCCCACAGCAAAACCCCAGGCGGGCACTGCGATCAGTGTGATCAGCGGCAGGCCGACAAACAGGGCCACATTGATGGGTTCCAGTGGCGGTTTGCCTTGGGTTTGGGTCATGGTTGCGTTCCATGCGGGCATTGCTGGTGTCATGAAATGGTATAAGAGATGGGCTGCTAATGATACCGTTGCGGCATCATCGGCGTCGGGTCAAGGCATGGGCAGGGCGGTATTTTGCAGTGGGTCGATCTTGCGTCATGTGGTGACCATGACCGCGGCCAGCACGGTCGGGCTAGTGGCCATGTTCACGGTTGATCTGGTGGATATGTACTTTCTCAGTCTCCTGGGCGAGCAGGAACTGGTCGCGGCCGTGGGTTTTGGCGGCACCCTGTTGTTTTTCCTTACCGCGGTCAGTATTGGCTTGCAGATCGGGATGGGAGCATTGGTTTCCCGCGCCGAGGGCGCGCATCGACGCGATCTGGCCGGGCGCTACTGCAGCAATATTCTGATATTCAGTGGCATAGCTGCCAGCGTGATCAGCGCGGTCGCTTTCATCTATCTGGAGGATTTGTTGCGCTTCCTCGGTGCCCGTGGCATCACTCTTGATTACGCGCTCGCCTACAGTCGCATCATCATCCCCAATACCGCGATTCTCGCCATGGGCATGTGCGCCGCTAACGCCACCCGGGCAATCGGTGACGCGCGCCGCTCCATGTATGCCACCCTGGGTGGTTCCGCGGTTAATGCGATTCTGGATCCGATCCTGATTTTTGGCCTGGGTTGGGGTATCGAGGGTGCCGCTGTGGCGTCAAATTGTGCTCGCTTTGTGGTCCTGCTGCTTGCCTTCCACGCCATTTTCCGGGTGCACAACTTGCCTCGACCCACCAGTATCGCGTTGATAAAAGGTGATTTTCGCGCGATATCAGCGGTGGCCGGCCCTGCCATGCTCACCAATCTGGCGACACCCATTGGCGCCAGCTTCGTGCTCAAGAGCATGGCCCAGTTTGGTGACGGTGCGGTGGCGGGCGCCGCCATCATGGGGCG
Source organism: Gammaproteobacteria bacterium (assembly GCA_027295405.1). Classification (GTDB taxonomy): domain Bacteria; phylum Pseudomonadota; class Gammaproteobacteria; order Pseudomonadales; family Halieaceae; genus JAPUKZ01. Next base: position 16,480 of record JAPUKZ010000371.1, on the reverse strand, counting down.
CATAACGCCGGTGGCTTTCGCGGCAGTGTTTGCCCTGTCTGGCGCAATTGGCCCCATCATTGGGCAGAACGCGGGCGCACACAACTATACACGCGTGCGACAAACCCTGCTGGCGGCGCTGTTGTGTAATGTCCTGTACGTGTTGGCGGTGTGGGTTGTGTTGTGGTTGCTGGCCGACGGTATTGTGGCGGTGTTTTCCGCCCGCGATGACGCGGAGTTCCTGATCCGCTTTTACATCAACTGGTTGGTCGGGGCATTTATGTTCAGCGGCGTTCTGTTTGTTGCCAACGCCAGCTTCAATAATTTGCATCGCGCGCATCTTGCCACCTTGTTCAACTTCGGCCGCACCTTGTTGGGAACCATACCCTGCGTGTACCTGGGCGCGAAGTGGTACGGCGCCCCCGGGGTTATGGCGGGGGAAGCGCTCGGGGCGACGTTGTTCGGTAGTCTGGCGTTTGCGGTGGTGCTTTGGCAGGTTCACCTTCTGGGGCGGAAGCAGGGCAGTCAGCCAGTGGCTGCGCCCCTGGATGACACGGTTGGAGCGCGGAGTTGAATCACAGTTCTCGCCATGGCCAGATGGGCGGTCACTGTGCGCAAGTTGAGGTAGACCACGAGCAGCGGACTTCCTAAACTGACTGCATGGAAATGGAAATGACCGTGCATACCAGTGAGCCCGATTGGCTGCGGCGGGTTGCTGATGCCTATCGGCAGCGGCACAGTGTCGTCATCATCGACGATGCCGGGGTGGGAATAGACCCCGGCAACCAGAGCTTGTTGGAGATGGGGCGGACTGCGGGATTGTCCCGCCAGGAGTGGGCCAGTGTGCTCATTTCTCTGGGACTGTCCGGCGCCGGCATCTGGATGGTAATCGTTGCCATCGTCTCACCCGAGCCCACCAGCAAACTGGGCTTGCTGGTAGTGGGTGGTTCGGTGCTGATTTTTTCCGGCGGTTTCTCCGCTATCCGTATTCTCACTGACCGGCGCCCGCCCACGGTTGAGGTGACGCCGCGCGGTATTCGACTGACTTGGGAGTGACACCTTGAAGAATTTCACCTGGGCTGTGCTGCTCAGTTTGTTAGCGGGCGCAGGCGCCTGTGCCGCCGAGGTGCCCGCTTCGCTGCAGGGTTTGGGCTTGCGTGAGTCCAGCACTGCCAGCAGGGACCTGCCCGGCTGGAAGAAACCGGAGAAGATACTGGTACACACAATGTTTGGTCCCCAGATATTGGAGCCCTTGCGGGCGGCGGCACCCGGGGTTGAACTGGTGCCGGTGAACAGTGTCGCGGAAGCCGTGCAGGCGGTGTCAGGGGCGCAGGCGGTCATCGGGTATTGTGAGCAGGAGATTTTTGCGAACGCGGACCAGTTGCGCTGGGTACAGGTGTATTTCGCCGGGGTCGAAAACTGTGTGTCCCTGCCGGGTATCAAGTCGGGAATCCTGCTCAGCAATGGCCAGCGGCTGAGTAGCCCCACGATTGCTGATCACACCATGGCACTGACTTATGCACTGGTGCGGGGAATCGATAGCTACCATGCCGAGCAGGCCAGCGCTAACTGGAACCCCAATGCCGCTACCGCAATACGAAGTTTCGGCGAGCTGTCCGGTCGCACCATGCTGGTAGTGGGATTGGGGGGAATTGGCACCCAGGTGGCAAAACGCGCGCACGCGCTGGGGATGCGGGTACTGGCGACCAGGGGCAGTAGCCGCGAGGGGCCGGATTATGTGGAGTATGTGGGTTTAGCCGATGAAGCGATCAAACTGGCCACGCAAGCGGATGTCGTGGTGAATGCTGCACCGCTCACAGATGCGACCCGAGGTATGTTTGACAAGGAATTCTTTGCGGCGATGAAGTCCAGTGCCTACTTTGTGAGTGTGGGCAGGGGCCCCAGTACAGTAACTGAAGATCTGGTGGCCGCCTTGCGCAGCGGACAGATTGCAGGCGCGGGCCTGGATGTCGTGGACCCTGAGCCCTTGCCCCGGTCACACCCCCTGTGGTCCATGCCGCGAGTGATTATTACGCCCCATGTGGCCGCCATGTCAGCGGAAACCTTCCAGCGCATACTCGCCCTGGTAAGCGAAAACCTGCGCCGCTATGTTGCCGGGGAACCGCTGTTGTCAGTGGTCGATATAGAGCGTGGTTACTGAGCAGACCTAGCTTTGCGATGCTGATCCAGCGCCAGACCCAGTAAATGTAAGGTCCATCCGAGCTTCAGCATGAATCACCTTATTCAGCCTCAATCGGGCGGCGGATTATAGTGATCCTGCGCCGAATCGCAAGTCTGGACGCCGCCCTCCTGATTATTACAGCTTTTCCAGGTAGGACTGGTATTCCAACTCGGTAATCTTACTACGAAATTCAGCATTTTCCTGCCATTTGCTGAGAGAGTAGATGCGTTGCAGCTCGCTGCCCAGGTTGCGCTCGATAAAATCTGAAGATTCGAACAATTTTATCGCGTCCGAGAGATAGATCGGCAGGGTCTCGCCTGCTTGTTCGTAGCCGTTACCCGTAATGGGTTCGCCGGGATCCAACTGCTGGTCTATGCCATCCATAATCGAAGCCAGCAGCGCGGCAAATACCAGGTAGGGATTGGTGTCGGCACCTGCCACCCGATGTTCCAGCCGGCGTGCGGCGGGTTTGCCAGCAGGTACGCGCACTGAAACCGTGCGGTTTTCATAACCCCAGCAAGGTGAAGTCGGAGCGTGCGCGCCGGGTTGAAAGCGGCGGTATGAGTTATAGTTGGGTGCAAAAACAGCCATGCATTCGGTCATGAATTGCAGGCAGCCGGCAACAGCGTGGCGCAGCAGATCGGTTCCCAGGGGGCCGCCGTCGTCAAAAATGTTGTGGTCCCTATCGTCCAGCACGCTGCAGTGCACGTGCATACCGTTGCCGGCCTCGTTTTCGAAGGGTTTCGCCATAAAACTGGCCACCAGGCCGTGTTTGGCTGCCACGCCCTTGATCAGTCGTTTCATCAGCTGAATCTGGTCCGCCGCCAATACCGGATTGTCGACGTGCTGCATATTGATTTCATACTGGGAGGGTGCGGATTCCTTGACGATGCCGTCAAAAGGCAGTTCTTGCAGTTCACAGGCCCGGCGGATCTCCTCCAGCAGTTTGGCGTGAGTCTGCAGCACGTCCACGCCATAGGTGTTGCCGCCGATGGGACTGTGCCCCGCGGGGACAGGGCAGGTGTGCTTAATGCCGTCGATATCGTGCTGGACCAGGCTAAACTCCAGTTCCGCAGCCGCCACCGGGCGCCAGCCGGCGTTGTGGAAGCGGCTCACGACCTGTTTGAGTACGTGACGGGGGTCACCCATGTAGGGAGTGTTGTCGAGGTTGTAGAGGGAGAGCATGACCTGGCCGTGACTATCACCCACCCACGGCGTTGCATGCAAGCTGCCTTCTACCGGGCGACAGATGCCGTCGGCATCCCCCGATTCGAATACGAGCTTCTCGACATCCCGGCCCCAGATATCCAGACTCAGGGCGGTCACTGGCAGCTTGAACTCTCCCTGGTACACCTTTGCCAGTTTATGTCGCGGCAACCATTTGCCACGCATAACTCCGTTGCAGTCCGGCAATAGTGCTTCAATGGTTGTGATATCGGGGTGGGCTCTTAGAAACCAGTCGGCTTCAACAGACATACAGCCCCCGCAGTGTAACACCTGCCCGGAACTATCGCTGTGCACTGGCCTGCGCGCAATACCCCACATGGGTCAGCGTTGCGCCCGGCTGGGCGGCAGAAGCGGGTTGCTTGCCTGGCGGCGGTCAGCCAGAGATATTCGATGCTCAGTTGATGTTTTCGTGCAGAGCGGGAGGCGACATGTAAACGCTGAGGGGGTCGCCGACACCGGCATCACCCAGATAGGACAGGGAATTGATGAACAGTGAAAACAGATCGCCCTGGGAACTGACGTCGAGCTTTCGGTAAATGCTCTTGCGATGGCGGCGCAGGGTCTCCACTGCAATGCTGAGTTTCTCCGCCGAGGACGAAGTGCTGTAGCCGCGCAGCATTAACTCCAGCACACTCTTCTCCCGCGGGGAGACTATTGAGGAGCCGAAGGTCTGGAAGGCGTGATCAATGACCCCATCGATATCCGGCTCCAGCAGATATTTGCTGGAGAAATCCGCCATCTGGCTGTGGCTGCGCAGCAACTCGGCCACCGGTGGTGCCAGCGACCGCAACATGTCCAGTTCCGGGCGCTGGAATTCACCGCGTCCGGGTACACGCATCAGGCTGATATTGATAACGCTGCCGTCGACCAGTTGTGAGAGAAAGATCACCTCATCGACGGTACCGGTATCGCCGTAGTAGTGCTGGTGATAGTGGCTGTCTTCCAGCAGTCCCTGGGTGACTTCTCTGAGCCGGTAAAATCGGCTGCGGGGCTGGTTGAGGGATAACTGGTAGAAGGGGTCTTCGCGATAGGGACCCTCCAGGTAGCGGCCTATTTGCGAGTAGCGGGCGTCCGCGGGAATCTCATGGTAAATACACTGGGGAGGTAGATCCGTGTGGTAGAGCCAGATCTGCGGGTAATCCACGGTGACCCGCTCGGCGATTGCGGCTACCAGTCGGGGGAAAAACTGATCGCTCCCCAGCGCCGCTACGGCTTTTGATAAATCCTGGTTCCACTTGCGAAATGTGTCGGGTGAAGCCATCTGAGTCTCGTTTCAGCCCCTGGTAGTTTTATTTATGCAGGCCAATCTATGGCACAATCATGGCCGAGTAGGCAACGACTTGTCAATGAACACGATGAATATGATTACTCCCCGTACCCAGCAGGAACGGGTATACATGCAATTACGCGACGCCATTTTGAGCGGCCAGTTTGTGCCCGGGCGCTCGGTGACACTGCGTGGTGTCGCCGCGATGCTGGGGGTCAGCCCGATGCCGGTGCGCGAGGCCCTGCGCCGGCTTACCGCCGAGCCATCGAGCTGGATCTCCAGGAGGGCCCCGGTGGTATTGGTCAGGCAGAGTTGGATATCTTATATAGAGAAGCGCTTGAAATGTGATCACTTTTTTATTCTTTGCTGGAGGCTGGTATGAGCACAACCCCGAAGGAACGGCAGAGCGCGGATTGGCAGCGCCTGGACAGCAGCCACTATTTGCACCCGTTTACTGATTTTAAGGAATTGGCAGAGCAGGGCAGCCACATCATCACCCGGGCGGATGGTGCCTATATCTACGACAGTGAAGGGCATCAGATCCTGGATGGTATGTCCGGTTTGTGGTGTTGCAGCCTGGGCTACGGTCAGGACAAGATCGCCGAGGCGGTTTATCGACAGCTGCAGGAGCTGCCCTACTACAACAGCTTCTTCCAGTGCGCCCACCCGCCGGTGATTGAACTGGCCCGGCGACTGGCCGACATTGCCCCGGCCCACATCAACCATGTGTTTTTTACTGGTTCCGGTTCCGAGGCCAATGACACCTGCTTGCGCATTGTCCGTCGCTACTGGGACCTGTGTGAGAAACCCGACAAGCGTTACGTGATCGGGCGCAAGAATGGTTACCACGGTTCTACCATCGCTGGCGCCAGCCTCGGTGGGATGGAATTCATGCACAAGCAGTTCGAAACGTTGAATTACGTGGTGCATGTGGATCAGCCCTACTGGTTTGGTGAAGGCGGTGACCGTGATCCCGAGGATTTTGGTCTGCAGGTGGCGCGTTCGCTGCAGGACAAGATCAGTGAGCTGGGTGCTGGCAATGTTGCAGCGTTCATCGCCGAGCCGATACAGGGTGCGGGCGGTGTGATTGTGCCCCCGGCAAGCTACTGGCCAGAAATCCAGCGGATCTGCACGGAACACAACATCCTGCTGATCAGTGATGAGGTGATTTGTGGATTTGGTCGCACCGGGCAGTGGTTCGGCGCAGATTATTTTGATGTGCAAGCGGACCTGATGTCTTTCGCCAAGGCGGTAACCAATGGCTACCAGCCACTGGGCGGTGTCCTGGTTGGCGATCGCTGTGCCGACGTACTTAAAGCCGATGGCGGTGAATTTGCCCACGGGTATACCTATTCCGGCCACCCGGCTGCTTGTGCCGCCGCGCTGGCGACGCTGGAACTACTCGAGCAGGAAAACATAATCGATACAGTGCGGGAGACAACGGCACCCTACTTACAAAATCGCTGGGCGGAGTTGGCTGACCACCCCCTGGTCGGCGAGACTCGCGGGGTCGGCTTTATGGCCGCGATGGAACTGGTGAAGGACAAGAATTCCCGGGCCCGATTTGACAATGACGGCACTGCCGGATCAACCTGCCGCAAATTCAGTGTCGAGAATGGTCTGGTGATGCGCGCTGTGGGTGACACCATGATCATTGCACCGCCGCTGACACTCAGTAATGCGCAGGTTGATGAACTGGTGGAAAAAGCCCGTACTGCACTGGATCTGGCCGCCAGCGCCCTGCGCTGAGGTCAGTGTGTAAATGTCCGCCGGATGCTCACTGATGATCAGGACCGTTCTTTTATTCTCACCACTTTTGCATTGCGCCCGCTCGCCAGAAGCATCACTGCAGCAGGCTAGAAGTAAAGACGTTGGATAAACCAGAAAGTGCCGAGGCCGCACAGTGCCGCGTTGGCCCAGTCGTACAGGCCGCGGTCGTGCCACTGGAACAGTTTCAGGCTGAACTTGCCGATCGCTGCCAGGCCCAGCACGATAGCGATTTGTCCCAGCTCCACCCCGATATTAAAACCGAACAGTGCCGGTACCACGGCAGATTCGGGCAGCCCGACTTCCAGCAGTACCGCGGCGAAACCAAAACCGTGAATAAGGCCGAACAAGGTGGTAACTGCGGGTCGCAATTGCCGCGCGCGCGCTTCACTGCTGCTGATTTTCAAATAACACCCGCCGAACAGAGCCAGGCCCAGCAGACTGATGGCGGGCGGGCCGATTCCGGAGAATGCCGCTGCCAGTGCCAGTGTGCCCAGGCACGCCAGCAGCACGCTGGCGGCCCGCTGCTGGTAGCCGTGGCGAACGCTGACATTCTCAATGGCTACCATAGCGATGGTAAATCCGATCAGGGCCTCCACCACTATGCTATTGGGTGTGGCCAGGCCGAGTACGCTGAGGCTCAGCGTAAGACTATGGCCCACGGTAAATCCGGAGACAATAAAGATGATATCGCGCAGGCGCTGGGCCAGCAGCATCAGGGTGAGAAGAAATGCAATGTGGTCCAGGCCGATGAGGATATGTTCGAAACCAAACCGGGTATAGGTAAGGATGGTGGCGCCTGCGCCGGCGTTGGGTTGGTGAGTCGAGGCCTCACCCAGACTGATCTGGTGCTGGCGCTGGTGACGGGTAAAGAGTCGCTCCATCCTCGCCTGGTGCTGCACCCGAATGCGCGCGAAGTGAATATGGCTGGGTGCCACATCGAGCAAAGCCTGGATCGAGAGCTGCATGGATGCGGCGCCTGGCTGACACAGCCAGCGCATGGCGACGCGCAAATAACCTTCCCGGGCGCGCTGAAGCTCGCTGGCCTGAGCGCGGCAGCGGCCCGCCTCAGTGCCGAGAGTAATGGTTGCGGCCAGGTGTGCCTGCAATACTGCTGCCAGGTTCTGGTCCAACCGGGCTGCTGGCAAGCGGGTCACTTCCCGGCTGGCGATCGTATACACAGCCTGTACCCCGCTCTCCCCGATGGTCCAACTGGAGTAGGACTTGGACTGGGGGTCAGCCACCGCCTGGGTGCAGAGTAACAGGCACAGGACTAGCCAGGCGCGCGGTTTAGTATGAGACAGTACACTACACACTGGCTGATTCCAGGCGTTCCAGGAATTCCTCATCAATACTTATGTCGGCAGCCTCGCGCAGTTCCTGCAGATACTCGCGCAGGGCATTGTCATCGGCACGGCGCTGGAACTCACGCAGTACTTGCTCGCGAATTTTCTCCAGTGGCTGGGGTTCGCTGCGCTGCAAATCCAGAAGCTGCAATATGGTGTAGCCGGCCTGGTCAGCATGTGGAGGGCTATAGCCACCCACCGGCAGGTTCAGAGCCAGCTCAGTCAGGGTGGGGCCCAGGTAACCGCGCAGCTTGCTGATGGGCAGCATGCTGCCGGGGAGTGACAGGATGTCGGTGTCAGCCATCTTCCGGGCTACCGTGTGCCAATCTTCGGCACTCAGGCTGGCGTAGGCGGCCTGCGCGCGCTGTTGGGCATCCTCACCCCGAAATACCATGCGCTGTACCCGGATCCGGGCCAGGCTGGCAAAGTAATTGCTGTTCTGGTGGTAAAATTCCTGCAAATTTGACCGGTCCGGTTCGGCGCTGGAAACGTCGCTGATGATGGTCTGAATCATTGCGTCGACGATAGACTTGCGAATTTTTGGGTCGGAATAGGGCAGGCCGATGCCCAGCCCTCGTTCTATCAGCAGTTTTTCTTCAATAATCCGGTCCAGCACGTGGCGGCGATCGGCAGCCGACATGGGATTGCGCTTATCGCGGGCCAGCAGGTCGAGGTAGCCGAGATAGTCAGATTTACTGATGTACTCTCCGTTGACACTCGCCACCAGTTCGTTCCCAAGCTCGGGTTTGGGTGCCTCGAGAACGCCGCTGGCCGCCAGGATTGCGCCCAGTAATGCTCCCATGACCAGCAGTAGGCCAGGTTTACTTGTCGATTCAGTGTTCAATGAGCGGTCCTGTCTCCATAGCTTGCATGGGAGTATAATGCGCCGCTCGATGATACCGGTACTTTTGTCTATGTCACCCCAGCTGCGCCAAATCAATGTGTCCTATATTGACAAGGAGGATCGCTTGTTGCTGCGGGTATCCACTTCGGTGGATTCTGAGTATCGGCTCTGGTGTACCCGTCGCTTCACCAAACTGTTGCTGGATCGTTTCGACGACCTGTTTCAACAGGAGGTGGCGGTTACTGTGCCGGCACCGCCGCAGGCCCGCCGCGAAGTGGCCCAGATGCAGCACAACCTGGCTGTCTCCGAGGAGGCGTTCAGCAAAACTTACGAGGCGCAACCAACAGAATATCCCCTGGGCGAGAGCGGCTTGCTGGTCACGACCATAAAGTACAACAAGCTCAGCGCCGGAGGATTGCAGCTGCAGTTCACCGATGGGGGCGACAAGGGAATGGCGCTGAATCTCACGGATGCCCTGCAGCACCAGCTGTATGAACTGTTCCTGCGTGCGGCTGAAAAGGCCGGCTGGATTGTCGGGGGTAAGACGGGCACCAAGGCGCCAACGGCAGACGCAGTCGTTCATTGAAAATGCTCATTGAGTAGTGCGATCAGGAGTTTATGCATGATTACCAGATTTGATGACTACTGTATTCACCAGACTGCGCAACCCATCGCGCAGCCGTCCCAGAGCGATCGAAATTTCTATGACCGCTACTGGTTCAATGGCATGGATTCCCAGGGGAGTTATCTATTCGAGGCCGGCCTTGGTCTCTACCCCAACCGTCACATCATGGACGGGCACTTCAGTGTTACGATCGGCGACCGCCAATATGCCTTTCACGGTTCCCGGCGGGCACCTCGGGAGCGCGGCGAAACGGTAGTCGGTCCGCTGGCGGTGGAGATTGTCCAGCCCATGCGTCAGGTACGGGTGCGCCTGGCAGCCAACGAGCACAACATCGAGTGCGACCTGCTGTTTACCGCCGCGAGTATTCCCCACGAGGAGCCGCCCAATGTCATGTACGACGGGGGTCACCTCATCATGCACAACTCCCGATTTACCCAGATGGGCTACTGGGAGGGTTATTTCCAGATCGACGGCGAGCGTTTTGAGGTCCGTCGCGTCTGTGGCACACGCGACAAGTCCTGGGGCGTGCGCCCGGTGGGTGAGCCACAAGGCGGTGCTCCCGGTTTGTTGAGCGGGGAACCCGGTGTCTACTGGTGCTGGAACCCGATCAATTTTGGGGATGTCTGCACCCAGATGGGAACCTTCGAGGATCGCGACGGCAAACCCACCGAGGTGAGTGCCGACCTGTTGCCGCTGTATGACAATCCCGACGCTATTCCCGAGGGAGAAGATCCCGGCCTGATCGAAATGGTTGAGGTAAGCCATACCATTGACTGGGAGAAGGGTACCCGGCGCGCTGCTGCTGCCGAAGTGAAGATGGCGGACAAAGCGGGGAATGAGTACACGATCAGCCTGCAGCCGCTGCTGCGGTTTCAAATGCTGGGGGTGGGCTACAATCACGCCGAGTGGGGGCACGGATTCTGGAAGGGTGAACTGGAAACAGCCAGGGAGGAGTGGGATCTGGAGGCGATGAACCCGCTGGAGTACCAGAATTTGCACGTCCACCAGGGGGTGCGCGCGCAAATGGGTGAGCGAGTGGGCCTGGGTACTCTGGAAACCATTGTGATCGGTCGCCATGAGCGCTCCGGATTCAAGGACTTGTTGGACGGTGCCAGTTAACAGGTGACCACACCGGGCCGGGAATCTGTATGCTGAACGTGGACGAGCCAGGGGCGGAGGAAATCAACGAGCCAGTGCCGCTGGAATTCGCCAGGGCGCTGTTGGTGCAGGCGCGCGCCTATGGTCGCGATATTGACGCCCTGCTGGAAACAGCGAGATTTCCCTTTAACCCCCTGCTGCCCCCGGAACGGCCCGTATTCGTTTCTATCGAGCAGTACAGTCGCCTGTGCATGGCCTTGTTCCAGGAACTTGGGGATGAGTCAGGGGGTGCTATTTCTGGAATCCACACCCCGATTGGTACCACGCGTCTGTTGCTGTACTCGGTTCTTCGCTGTGGCAACTTGCAGGCGGCAATGGAGCGGGCTATCGAGTTTAATGCCTGCTGCCGGGAGCGCCAGGGTGAGGTGCGTTTGAACGATCTGGTGATAGACCGGCGATCAAAATTGGCGACCTTGCGCTATTACTCCACCCCCGACCTGAAAAACCCCCCGCCTCAGGAGGGCACACTGTGCGGGCTTTCCATGTGGGTGCGCCTGTGTGGCTGGTTGATAGGGCAGTATATCGATATTGTCTCGGCGACCTGCGCGGGTCCACCACCCCGGCCGACACACGCAATCCGCCACTTTTTTCACTGCCCGGTCGCGTTTGATTGCGATTGTGACTCGGTTACCTTCAGTGCCCGCCACCTGGAGCTTGAACTGCTTCGTTCCGAGCAGGATCTGGAGTCGTTCCTGCGGGTGGCGCCCTATCATGTGGTGATAAAACCCATCACCAGTGACGCCAGTATTACCACTCGTATTCGCGCGCTACTGGGCAGCGATTTGCGCGGTGCGTTACCCAGTTTCGAAGCGCTGACTTCGCTGCTGAATATGTCGGCACGCACTCTGCGGCGGCGTCTGGAGAAAGAGGGAACTTCGTACCAACGGATCAAGGACAACGCGCGCCGGGATGCTGCCATCAGCCTGCTGAGCCGGGACCGGATGACAGTGAGCGATGTGGCGGAGCAGGTCGGCTTCAGCGATCCCAGTGCCTTCCATCGCTCCTTCAAAAAGTGGACAGGACAATCGCCGGGAGCCTATGGTTAAGGTATCCGACAGAGATAGGAGAGAAAATTGTGAGGATAGAGAAACGTGGATAAAGAACAGCTTGTTCAAGACCTGACTCGTCTGGTAGAAGAGATCGACAAGCTTCCCCTGGAGCAGGAGGAATTGCAGCGGATGCATGCGCTGGTCAACGATATTGAAGATCATATTGAGGGTCGACCGGCGGAGGGGTCGCAGGAAGTTGTCGACGCTGTCGATCAGATGATATCGACATTTGAGACCGACCATCCCAGCCTGACCGGAATCGCGCGACGGATCATGAACGCCTTGTCCAGCATGGGAGTTTGAGCCGCGCACATGCGACTCACCTCCTGGCGAGGCGATATTACCCGCTTGCAGGTTGACGCCATCGTCAATGCCGCAAATCCCTCGCTGTTGGGTGGCGCCGGCGTTGATGGAGCCATCCACCGCGCGGCAGGACCCGATTTGCTGGAGGAATGTAAAACCCTTGGCGGGTGCGATACCGGCGGGGCCAAGTTGACCAGCGCCTACCGGCTGCCCTGTCACTATGTCATCCACACGGTCGGACCCGTCTGGCGGGGCGGGGGAGCCGGGGAGGCGGATCTGTTAGCAAGCTGTTATCGCAGCAGTATGCAGCTGGCGCAAAAAGCGGGCGTGACCAGCATCGCATTTCCCGCGATCAGCTGCGGGGTCTACGCTTACCCGCCGGAACAGGCGGTGCCACTGGCGGTGGCCAGTGTGAAGGAAATAGAGAGCGCCTGCACTGCGGTTCAGGAGGTCTTTTTCGTCAGCTTTTCAGCAGATCTGGAGCAGCGCTACCAGCAGGAGCTTGGCTAGACAGTAACCCTGGCCTCGATCTCGGCGAGAATCGCCTTGGTAATGCCAGCAACCTTGCTGAGATCCGCGACACTCTGGTATGGCCTTGCAGCAATAATTTGTTCAGCGGTGACCGCACCAATTCGCGGCAGGGTCTGCAACTTTGCCTTACTGGCGGTGTTCAGGTCGACCCGGGCTGCGGCCTGGGCCGCCGGTTCGGACAGGGCTTTTTCCGTTCCCAGCAACCGGTCGAGACGACTGGCCAACTGGTTGAGGGATGTTTTCAGACTGCGCTGGCGGTCATTGCTTTCGCTCAGGTCCTCGTGAATGGTCCACAGCAACCAGATGATGCCCAGCAGTAACAGCGTGTTGAAACCCATGCGTTTGTCTCCATTTGCAGCAGTATCTGGCGAGCTAGTGTACTGCATCGCAATTATTGGTGCAGTACGCTATCGCCAGTTCAGCGGCTCTGCCCGCCAGCTGCGGCGCCAGGCGGCCTCGACTTTATCACTGTAGCTGCGGCTGCCGAGGTTGCCGTTGTAGCGGGCCAGCGCGGAGGACAGGCGGCCCTGTTCCCGCTGCAGGTAAAACTGCAGAATACGACAGCCGTAGGACAGGTTGGTGCTGTTCTGGGTGAGGTTGTCGCCCGGCCTGCCAATCTCGTCCTTCCAGAAGGGCATGACTTGCATCAGTCCCTGGGCCCCGGCGCGGGAAACCGCGTATCGATCAAAGTGACTCTCAACTTCGATAACCGCCAGTACCAGTTCCGGCGGCAGCTGGCTGCGGCTGGCGTAGCGATGGATATCCTGCAACAGGTGCAAGCGTGCCGCAGGATCGCGCACAAAAACCTGCAGCCTGGCCGACATGTCCACCAGCCATACCTCGGCATCAAAGCGGTCTTCGAAGCTGTCGGATGCGCTGATACTTTGTTCCAGGAATTGTCGCAGCTGTTCGTGTTCGGCTTGCTCATCGGCGAAGGCACTGGCACTCATTGCGCAAAGGAAACTGCCAGCCAGAATCCAGGAAAATAATGCCCGGCTCTTTTCCCCCAGGCTGCGGCACTTTTTTTCCAGGCTGCGGTGCCTGTTTTCCTGGTCGCGGCGCCTGCTCACTCCGCCGCAGCACCACAGCGTGACAGCAAAAACTCCAGAGCCTCGTCCTGTGGCAGCAACTGTGATTCCGCGTCCCGGCGCCCCTTGTACTCCAGGTTTCCTTCCGCCAGGGCGCGATCACTTATCACCAGCCGATGGGGTATGCCCACCAGCTCCATGTCAGCAAATTTGATCCCCGGGCGTTCGTTGCGGTCATCCAGCAGTACCTCTATGCCGGCCTGGTCGAGTTCGGTATGCAACTGCTCTGCACACTCGGCGACCGCCTCGGACTTTTGCATATTCAGTGGAATAAGCGCCACCTGGAAGGGTGCGATACTGTCGGGCCAGATAATGCCCTGCTCGTCGTGGTTTTGCTCGATGGCCGCAGCGACAATCCGGGTGACCCCAATGCCGTAGCAACCCATGGAGAGGGCCTCGCTCCGGCCCTGTTCATTAAGCACTTTGGCGTTCATTGCCGAGCTGTACTTGGTGCCCAGCTGGAATATGTGCCCGACCTCGATGCCGCGCTTGATCAGCAAATTCCCCTTGCCGTCGGGGCTGGGGTCGCCGGCCACAACTTCGCGAATATCTTCGACCCGGTCGACGCTGCAATCCCGCTCCCAGTTCACCCCGCGCAGGTGGAAGCCGTCGCGGTTGGCGCCACAGATGAAATCCGCCAGTTGCCAGGCTGACCGGTCCGCGATACAGGGTATATCCAGGCCAACCGGTCCCAGTGACCCGATGCCACAGCCGGTGCGGGTGCGAATATCTGCTGCCTCGGCAAATTCCAGGGGTGTGGCAATGCCCTCAATCTTTTCGGCCTTGATGGCGTTGAGCTGCTGGTCGCCGCGCAGAAACAGGGCCACCAGCGGTGCCTCTTCAGAGTCTCCTTTGACAATCAGGGTCTTGAGGGTACGGGTGGGCTGCAACTGCAGTAATTCACAGAGATCGTCAATGCTGTGCACATCCGGCGTGGCGACTTCACTCATTGCCGCGCCGGCCGCGGGGCGTTCTCCCGCCGGCGTCACTGCCTCGGCCATCTCCACGTTAGCGGCATATTCACTGCTGTCGCTGAAGGCTATTGCGTCCTCGCCGGACTCCGCGAGTACGTGAAACTCGTGGGAGGTATTGCCGCCAATGCTGCCGCTATCCGCGATTACCACTCTGAATTCCAGGCCCACGCGGGTGAAGATGGTGTTGTAGGTAGCGTGCATTACCTCATAAGTCTGCTGCAGGGATGCCTGGCCCAGGTGGAAGGAATAGGCATCCTTCATGACAAATTCGCGGGAGCGCATAATGCCAAAGCGCGGGCGAATTTCGTCCCGGAACTTGGTCTGGATCTGGTAGAAGTTCAGGGGCAGTTGCTTGTAGCTTTTGACCTCATTGCGCACCATTTCGGTGATCACTTCCTCGTGGGTGGGACCCAGGCAAAAATCGCGCTGGTGCCGGTCTTGAAGCCGCAACAGTTCTGGACCGTATTCACTCCAGCGACCTGTTTCCTGCCACAACTCGGCGGGCTGTACTACCGGCATACTGACTTCCTGTGCGCCGGATCGATCCATCTCCTCGCGGACTATGGTTTCCACTTTGCGCAAAACTCGCAGCCCCATGGGCAGCCAGGTGTAGAGACCCGCGGCGAGCTTTCTGATCAAGCCGGCACGCAGCATCAATTGATGGCTTATCACTTCAGCGTCCGAGGGGGTTTCCTTGACGGTTGCTATGAGGAACTGGCTGGCACGCATTGCAGAATTCCGGGCTGGTGGTTGAACGGCTGGGTATTTTACGATTGTTTGCAGTTGTGGGTACAGTCAGCCAGGATTTGCCAGCCAAAAATGACACCACCACCGACCCGGTGCTATCGATTTGCTGCCTTATCGCAGATATTTTTAACAAAACACTGTAAATTGCTTGTATTACAGCGTTTCATGGATTATACCTTGCTCCGGGAATCACGGATTATCATGGTTCGTCCATCCAGGACAGCGGATATCCTGGTTACATTTTGTTCCAGAAGAGAGGAAGGACAAAAAAAACATGGCAACGAAACAAGCGGCGAAGAAAAAAGCTCCAGCCAAAAAGAAGGCTCCTGCCAAGAAAAAGGTAGCAGCCAAGAAGAAGGTAGCGGCACCAGCCAAAAAGGCGACGCCTGCCATCAAAACCAAAATGACCAAGAGCCAGATCCTTGCGTCCATTGCTGACAGTGCCGATCTCACCAAGAAGCAGGTGGGTTCAGTACTGGATGAGATGGATTCGCTGATTGAGCGCAGCATCAAGAAGCGTGGCATTGGTGAGTTCACCGTTCCTGGAATGCTGAAAATCACCACGGTCAAGAAGCCCGCTCGCAAAGCGCGCAAGGGTATCAACCCCTTCACTGGCGAAGAGACCATGTTCAAGGCGAAGCCTGCGAGCATTGCTGTCAAATGTCGTCCGCTGAAGAAGATGAAGGAATTCGCCGTCTCCTGAGCGCGAGTTTCTCGCCGCCTTCGTTAGTGAGGGCGGCAAATCCCTCCTTTGGGCCAGCAATCTTGGCCTGATGCTCTTTTGGCGCCGCTATTTCGAGTCTCGAATAAGGCTACCTGCGCCTGACTTTTTGCGGTAAAATTCGCGCCTTTCGATTTTCGCTCCAAACCGGGGCGATGAAACAATGAGCGAGGAACTATGCCGATTTATGAATATCAGTGCCAGACCTGTGGTCACGGGCTTGAGGTGCTGCAAAAGCTAAGAGATGAGCCCTTGCAGGATTGCCCTTCCTGTGGTGACTCTGCGTTGAAGAAAAAGGTCTCAGCAGTCGCTTTTCGATTGAAGGGCGGCGGCTGGTATGAAACTGACTTCAAAACCGGTGACAAGAAGAATATCGCCGGCGACAAACCCTCCTCCGATACCAGCTCAAAATCCACTGGCAAGGACAGCAGCTCTGGCGGCGAAAGCAGCTCCGGCAATAGTAGCTCCGGCAATAGTAGTTCCGGCAATAGTAGTTCCAGTTCCGGAAAAAGTAGCTCCGGCAATAGCGGCTCCGGCAAAAGTAGCTCCGGCAATTCTACCACGACCACCTGAGGCGGTCGCTCCTACCAACCTTGAAGGCTTTTGATTATGCGCAGTCATTATTGCGGCGCTCTGACTACTGGACATATTGACGAAACCGTAACCCTGTGT